>JBEKNG010000863.1:0-2840 GCA_049523075.1 Paraburkholderia sp. | reverse complement strand
GTTGCCTTTGGCTGTCTTCTTAGGGCGTTGGCCTCTCCTTGCTTTGTTATCGGTCTGGCCAGGTTTGCTTTCGGCTGTTTGCCTACGGCGTTGACCTCTCCTTGATTTCTTATCGGTCTATTAGCTTCGCCCCTGTGCGGGGCAGCACTTACTTTCTTTGCCGCCGCAAAGAAAGTAAGCAAAGAAAGCGGGCTTCCAACCGCCAGCTCGTAGATGTCCGCCACTTGAGCTAACCCGGAGTGGTCCGAGACAAGACCGTCCCTCGCACCGTCCCTGTTCGTGACACAGCGCTCATCCATCCCGCTTCGCACTGCGTGCGTCGCGGACGGGTCTGCCGGGGAAGGCGAATCCCGGCCAACACTTAGTTTTCCTACAGACCTTGCAGAAGGGGTTGTGTCCAACGACGGGGCGCGCAGCGCGACGCCGGAACGAATGAGTGCTTTGTCACTACCGCGTGTGGCGCGAGGGCACGTCTCGTATTGGGCCGTTTCCGGTTCACGCCAGAGATGGACACTTATGAGCTAGCGGTGTGAGCCCGCTTTCTTTTGCCTACTTTTCTTTGCGGCCGGCAAAGAAAAGTAGGTGCCGCCCCGCACAGGGGCGAACCAAATAGACCGATAAGAAATCAAGGAAAGGCCAACGCCCTAAGAAAACAGCCAGGGGCGCCCCCAAACAGACCACCAAGAAATCAGGCAAAGCCCAACGCCGTAGGCAAACAACCCAAACCCCTCAGTCAGACAAACAAACAACCTTACCCCGCGCTCCTCGCATTATGCTCAGTCAAAAACTTAATAAGCCCATCAACGCCACCTTTGGCGAGCTGATCAGCAAACTGCGTCTGATAAACCTGAATGAGCCAAGCCCCCATCATATCGATGTCATACACCTTCCAACCGGAGTCAGTCTTCTCCATCCGATAACCCACCGAATCATCCCCGCCATTGCTAATCACATGTGACTGCACCACGGCATCCTTACCGCCCGCCCCCACAGTCGCCGGTGCGAACTTGAACGTCACCTCCTGATCCCGCAACTGCGCCAGTGAAGCCGCATACGTCCGCACCAGCAACGTCTGAAACTGCTCGTACAACTGCTTCTGCTGCTCCGGCGTCGCCGTGGTCCACGCCTTACCCACAGCAATCCGCGTCGTACGCTGGAAGTCCGTTGCAGGCACGAAATGTGTTACCACCACCTGGGTGATTTTGCCCATGTCGCCGGCGCGCGCCTGTGGGTCGGCCTTCATCGCGCTGACCGTGCCTTCAACCGCGCTCTTTACCACCGCATCAGGGGCAGCTTGCGCAAAAGCCGAAGTGGAAACCACCGCGGCCACCAAAAAAGCAGACAGATAACGTTTCATAAGCTCATCAGGACAGTAAAAATGACCACTGGATGACCCGCTGGGCCATGCTGCAGGCCAGTATACCGATTTTGGACGTCCATCCGTGCCCCACAACCCGAGCCAATCAGTTCCACGCCGGTATACTTATGCCCTTATGCCAAAAACGCCATCCATGACAGGGCCCCACTCGCCTACATGCTGAAGTCATCTATCGTCCGTCTCGTCGCCTGGTCGGTGAGCCGCCCATTGCGCGTCATCGTGCTCTCACTGATCCTCGCGGTCCTGAGCGGCTACTACGTTGCCGACCACTTCAAGATCAACACCGACATCAGCCGCCTCGTCGAAAACGACCCGGCCTGGTCCTCCCTCGATGACGCCATCGACAAAGCGTTCCCCCAACGCGGTCAGACGGTGCTGGTCGTCGTCGAAGCGCGTGCCCCCGAATTCGCCGACGCGGCGGCTAACGCCCTCACCGCCGCACTGAAAAGCCAGCCCAAGGAATTCGTCGCCGTCACACAACCGGCCGGAGGTTCGTTCTTCGAGCACAACGGTCTGCTGTTCCCCTCGCTCGATGATGTCCAGTCCACCACCGGGCAACTCGTTCAATCGCGCCCCCTCATCAACGCGCTGGCCAAAGATCCCAGCCTGACCGGTCTCGCAGGTGTCCTCACCACCAGTCTGCTGCTGCCGCTCCAGCTCGGCCAGGTGAAGCTCAGCGACATGAGTCATCTGCTCTCGCAAAGCGCCACTGTGCTCGACCGTGTGCTCGCCGGACAGCCCGCCGCCTTGTCATGGCGCGCGCTCGTCGACAAGGACGTCTCCGTCAATCCGGCGCGAGCCTTCGTCACCGTGCAGCCGGTGGTCGACTACGGCGCGCTCGAACCTGGCGCGCGCGCCTCGGCTGCCATCCGCGCCACCGCTGCCTCGCTTGACCTCGGCGCCCATTACGGCGCGTCGATCCGTCTGACCGGCGAACAGCCGCTCGCCGACGAAGAGTTCGCCTCAGTGCAGGAAGACGCCGCGCTCAACGGCATCATTACCTTCGTCGTGGTGCTGGTGATCCTCTGGCTCGCGTTGCGCTCGGGACGCATGATCGTCGCCGTACTCATCACGCTGTTCGTCGGCCTCGCCATCACGGCGGCGCTCGGTCTGATGATGGTCGGCGCGCTCAACATGATCTCGGTCGCCTTCATGGTGCTGTTCGTCGGGCTGGGGATCGACTTCGGCGTCCAGTTCGGCGTCAAGTACCGCGAAGAGCGCCATCGCGACGATCGTCTGGCCGCTGCGCTCGTCAATACCGCGCATACCATCGGCGTGCCGTTGACGCTCGCCGCCGTCGCGGTCGCCGAGGCGTTCTTTTCGTTCCTGCCCACCGCCTATCGCGGCGTGGCGGAGTTGGGGCAGATCGCCGGCGTCGGCATGTTCGTCGCGTATCTGACCAACATGACGCTATTTCCGGCACTCCTGAAAATCTTCAACCCGCCTGGCGAAGCCGCCGCGC
>JBEKNG010000862.1:0-2845 GCA_049523075.1 Paraburkholderia sp. | reverse complement strand
AAATGCCCATGCCACCGGCACCCTGGTCACCCAGCCCAAGGATGCGCTCGCCATCGCTCACGACAATCACTCTTACGCGATCAAAAAGCGGATCTGCAAGGATTTCGCGAATACGATGCTTGTTCGGAAAACTCAGGAATATGCCGCGCGGCTTGCGCCATATTTCGCTGAAATGTTGACATCCCTCGCCCACCGTTGGCGTGTAAACAAGCGGAAGAAGCTCGTCGAGATGGCGAATCAATACCGCATAGAACAGTGTTTCGTTGGTGTCCTGCAGATCTCGCAAAAACGCGTAGCGCTCAAAGTCCGTACTGAACGCACGCATCACCCTGAGCCGGCGCTCGATCTGCTCATCCATGGTCGCGATATGCGGGGGGAACAATCCGTGCAAGCGGAAAATGCCACGCTCGCGGTCGCTGCAGGCCATGCCTTTATTCAACAGGGGTTTGTTGACGAGGTCGTAACCGGTCAGGCTCGTCTTGATGGGCGTCTCCGACCCTGCTGTCGATGGATCACTCATGACACCCGATCTCCTTTTATAACCGCCCGACACTTAATCACATTCCGTGTTACAGGATCGTGTGCGATGCAGGGTTACGTTGGTTCGTCTCGCGTGATTAGGCTATGTGCCGATGTCATTCCGGCAAGCGCCGGAATGACAGGCCATCTGAGGGATACCTTAGGTCATGGTTATTTCTGAGTGGCAGCCTCGGCTGCTGCAGCTTTATTCGCGGCGGTCTTGGCGTCTTCGGCTGCTTCCTCCGCTTCTGCTTTCAACTGCTTCGCATATGCTTTTGCCTCGTCAGCCTGGCACGTGATGTGAACGCTTATCTCATCGCTAACCTGGGGAACGAACATACCCAGACCAAAGTCGGAGCGCTTAAGCGTTGTGGTCGCTTCGAATCCTATCGAAGGCAAATTGCTGCGGATGTTGACGCCCACCTTGTTGATGGTCACATCAAGCACTATCGGCCGGGTGACGCCACGCACGGTGAGATTGCCGGTGACTTTGAGTTTGTCCGGGGCACTACCCTTCTCAACCATGGTGCTTTTGAACGTTGCGGTCGGAAACTTTGCCGTGTCAAAAAAATCGACTGACCGCAGATTGTCATCAAGATCCGGCACGCCACTGCTGAAGTGCGCCAACTGAATCGTGGCCATCACGGACGACTTGGTTGGATCGGCCTGATCGAAATCCAGTGTGCCATCGACCATGGTGAACTGCGCAGTGGGATTGGAGAAACCCAGGTGGCTCCAGCGGACTACCCCTTGGGTATGCTGCGATTCGAGGGTGTAGGTCGTGGCATAGAGAGGAGCGCAGGCAAAGCACACTGCGACGGCGAAAATGGTGCGACGAATCATGCGGACGAACTCCTGTGGTGAGCGGTTGAAGGCACGAACAGCGGATGCGGCACTGTGCTCACGCAGCGATAGGAAAGTCCTGAAAGCGCTCTGAAACACCCTGAAGATCTCTGAAAAACCGTATGCCGACAGGCGGTTGCCGCCTTCGGGCGTAGATGCGAAGATCGCCCGCTACTCGTTCACCTCTATAAAACAAGGGGTTATATGTCGTCTGGTCCGGGGCAATCGTCCAAGGCAACGTTCCGCATCGGAGACTGGTCCGTCAACCCGATGTCCGGGCAGATGTCACGTGGCGATGAAACCGTCCGGCTGGAAGCCCGCACGATGCGCTTGCTACTGTGCCTGGCCGAGAACGCCGGGCATGTGGTCAGCATCGATGAGCTGCTCAATCAGGTGTGGCAAGGCGTCATCGTTACGCCAGACTCGGTTTATCAAGCAGTGACAGGGCTACGCCGATTGCTTGGCGATGACCCAAAGCAACCCGTTTACATCGCCACCGTGCCTCGGCGCGGCTATCGAATGGTTGCCGCGGTCAGCCTGACCGATCAACCGGCCGTCACACCGGTTACGGCGCAGACCGCTGCCAACGACGCCTTTGGATCACGCTCCAGCGAATCGCCCCGTGTGCGTTCAGCCTCTCGTCTCTATACACGATTACTGATCATCGGCGTGCTTCTCGCCGCGGGCTGCTTCAGCCTCTATCTTTTGCTGCAACCTCACACGACCTTGCCGGCCAAAACCGTGGTCGCGGCGGTGCCGAATCCAAAATCCATCGCCGTGCTGCCATTTCTCGATCTAACCGATACGATGAACGAGGAGCCCTTTGCCGACGGCATGACCGAAGAGTTGATCGACAAACTGAGCCAATCGCATGCCTTGCAGGTGGCCTCGCCAACGTCGTCGTTCTATTTCAAAGGCAAGCAAGTTACCGTGGCCCAGGTGGCCAAGTCGCTCGATGTGGCCTATGTCCTCGACGGTAGCGTGCGCAAATCGGGCAATACCTTGCGCGTCGCCGCGCGATTGGTGCGTGCCGATGACGGATTCGTCGTGTGGTCGGAAACCTATGACCGCACCTGGGACGATAAATTGATGATCCAGGACGACATCGCCACCGAGGTGACCAAGGCACTGAAAGCATCGATCAACTGACCCGAAGTCAGGGCACAGAAAGGTGCTGACGCATCCCTAACAAGCTTGGGTGTTGAATGCACACACCATAGGGAGGGACGCTCATGAAAACGCGTATCGTCGGAATGGCGGCAACATGTCTGGCAATCACCTTCAGCGTTGCCTGCAACGCGCAGGATCTCGGCAGCCTGGGCGGCAAACTCGGCGGCATGATGCCTGGCGGCGGCGGTTCCATGTCATCGGGAAGCATGGGGAACGTAGCCGGCCTGTTGGGCTATTGCGTCAAGAACAACTACCTCGGCGGCGGATCGGGTGCATCCGGCATCCAGAATCAACTCATGGGCAAGATGGGTGG
>JBEKNG010000861.1:0-2849 GCA_049523075.1 Paraburkholderia sp. | reverse complement strand
AACGGCCGGAAGGTTGACCGTGAGCGGTAGCGCGCCGGTGCAATCGGCCGCCGATCCCGCAAACGCGTACGTCGACGTGCACGCTACTGCAATGAGCAACGTTTTCAAGAGCAAACGAGATAGATCGTGAGACATGTTTCGAACCTTTTGATCTGCGGACATCGCGTAGCGATATGAGACGTCGCCCAGGCAGGGATTTCGGTATAAACATTGTCGGGCGCGGAGCAACGGCGGGCGATCAGAGAATTCTTAAAGTCGTCGGATAATTCTTACCCATGCGAGGGCAGGCTAAATCTCGTCAAGTGTGTTCCGATCGGCGAGTGCCTTGCGGGGGTTTGTCGTTCGCCGTAAGGCGGCTCGACTTCACGGGGGAGACGGCGAACTGCTTGTGTTGGTTGCGACGGGAAGTGTTTTTATGTCGTTGTCGCAATGGCGCCGCAAAAACAAAAAGGCCCGCATGGATGCGGGCCTTCGAATTTTTTGGCTCCTCGACCTGGGCTCGAACCAGGGACCTACGGATTAACAGTCCGGCGCTCTACCGACTGAGCTATCGAGGAACAGCAGTACAACCTTTACATAAAAAAGCCCGTCTTGGTTAACGGGCCTTTGCAATTCTTGGCTCCCCGACCTGGGCTCGAACCAGGGACCTACGGATTAACAGTCCGGCGCTCTACCAACTGAGCTATCGGGGAACAACAACAGCAGAGAAGCGAAATTGTAGGGGGTGCTCCAGGACCTGTCAAGGCCCCGAACTCATCTCTATTTCATTCGAACAGGAGGGCTGCAACGGGGGCCGTCCCGGAGGCCGGCGCTCCGCCCATGGCCGCTCAGCGGGCGAGCAGGGCCAGTTTTTCCTTCACGTCCTTGAACTCATCTGCCTCGGGCAGCGGGGCCTTGGTCTTCGTGATACTGGGCCAGCCCTTGGCGAGATCGGCGTTCAGCGCGACGAAATCCTGCTGGTCGCCCGGCACGTCTTCTTCAGCGTAGATGGCGTTCACCGGACATTCGGCGACGCACACAGCACAGTCGATGCACTCATCGGGGTCGATCGCGAGGAAGTTGGGACCTTCGCGAAAGCAGTCCACCGGGCACACATCAACGCAGTCGGTATAGCGGCACTTGATGCAGCTTTCGGTCACAACGTGAGTCATTCAGGCAGCTCCTGCATGCGGTATCTGGGGAGGCGAAACGCCAAAAACGCTATTGTAACGTAACGTCAAGTGGCATATGTAGCAGCGGCCCAACCGGTTTATACGTTTTCGTGATTAGTTTATGGCACCGCGGCCCGGCGGACGGGCGAGCGGCGGCCCGGCGGCGCGATATGGCCGTGCGCATTCGGGTAACATGCGTCAAGTCGGCACGCCGGGGCGTGCCGCAGGCGCATGGGCCAGTTCGGGCCTTCCGTTTCTCCCGCAGTCCGGTTTGTACCATCATGATTATTACTTCGCTGCTCGATACTGATCTGTACAAGTTCACGATGATGCAGGTGGTTTTGCATCATTTTCCTGCCGCGAGCGTGGAATACCGCTTTCGCTGCCGGACTCAGAACGTTGACCTCGTGCCGTATATCGACGAGATCCGTGAAGAAGTGCGCAAGCTGTGCGAACTGCGCTTCACCGACGGCGAGCTCGATTACCTGCGGCGCATGCGCTTCATCAAGGGCGATTTCATCGAGTTCCTCGCGCTTTTCCATCTGAACGACAAGTACATCTCGATCACGCCCTCGCCGAAGGGCAACGGCGAAATCGACATCGAGATCAAGGGTCCGTGGCTGCACACGATCCTGTTCGAGATTCCGGTGCTGGCGATCGTCAACGAGGTCTACTTCCGCAACACGCAGCGGGAGCCTGCCTACGGCGAAGGTCGCGAGCGTCTCTCCGAGAAGATCAAGCTGCTCGGCGCACGTCCTGAATTCGCGGACTGCAAGATCGCCGATTACGGCACGCGCCGCCGCTTCTCGAAGCGCTGGCACGAGGAGGTGATCCTGACTCTGAAAGACGACCTCGGCGAACAGTTCACCGGCACGAGCAACGTCTTTTACGCCATGAAACATGGCCTGACACCACTCGGCACGATGGCCCACGAATACCTGCAGGCCTGCCAGGCGCTTGGACCGCGGCTGCGCGATTCGCAGATCTACGGCTTCGAGATGTGGGCGAAGGAGTATCGCGGCGACCTCGGCATTGCGCTCTCGGACGTCTATGGCATGGAAGCGTTTCTGCGCGATTTCGACATGTACTTCTGCAAGCTGTTCGACGGCGCGCGCCACGACTCCGGCGATCCGTTTGAGTGGGGCGAGCGCCTGCTCAAGCACTACGAGGCGAACCGCTGCGACCCGCGCACGAAGATTCTCGTGTTCTCGGATGCACTGGATATCCCGAAGGTCCTGCAGCTGTACGAACGTTTCCGTGGCCGCTGCAAGCTGGCGTTCGGCGTCGGCACCAACCTGACCAACGACCTCGGCTACAACCCGCTGCAGATCGTGATCAAGATGGTTCGCTGCAACGGCCAACCGGTCGCCAAGCTGTCCGACTCGCCGGGCAAGAACATGTGCGAGGACAAGGCCTATCTGGCGTATTTGCGCCAGGTGTTCGGCATCAGGCCGCCGGACGAGGAAGTGTCGAAGTAATGTCTATAGCGGGCGCGTGTTCCACGCCCGCTTTGGCCATCTGGACGAGTGTTTGCGCGCGGGGTGGCCGGTATAATCCTCGCAACGCCGCACGGCTATCGCAACGAGAACCTCGCGAGGACTTCGCCCATGGATACATCGATCGCCCGCCGCAACATTCTCGCGCGCATCCGCGCAGCGCAGGGGCGCGAAGCCGAACCTGCCGCCTCCGAGCTCGAGG
>JBEKNG010000860.1:0-2855 GCA_049523075.1 Paraburkholderia sp. | reverse complement strand
AGGCCGAAACATCCAGTTGCTCGATCGCAATCGGCATCAAGAGCAGATACGCGCGGTACTTCGTGCGGGCCTTCGGCAGCTTCTGGATGAACGACGTCGTCACCGGTTTGCCTCGCAGGAAACTGCGATCCTCGAGAAAATCCACTACGCTGAACAGGTCTGCATCCGGAAAACAGGCCACGATCTGTTCGAGCACGCGCTCGGCGCCCGCGTAAGTCACGAGCCAGTCGTGCACGATCGCCACGCGCACGGTCTTTTCCGCTCGCGGCGCGCGTCGTGGTGGCGCTTCACGGGCAAGCGGCGTAGTGAGTTCGGCCAGCGCGCTGCGCTGGCTGGGCCGCAACACGGTTTCGTCAAGGACATCCTGGTTCATGCGCTCTTCCTCGGATTCAGTCGCAACAGCAGCGAACGCGCAAGATCGCGCAAAGCGGGGGTCATGGTGATCGACCACGCAACGTTGGCGGCCACGACCAGCGCGCCGGCTGCGATTGCCAATGACAGACTGGGCAAAAAACTGGCCAGCCACAGGCTGACCAGCAGAAACGCGAGATGCGCGAGCATGTCGAGCGCAATCGGTCGGGCGCGAATTGCCGAGAGCCACAGCAGCACGCCATAGTCGAACAGCGCGCGGCCGGCCACGGCCACCGCCGCCCCGGTCAGCCCGAAATAGTGAATGCCGAACCACAGCGCAGCGGCAAAGAGCGGCAATTCGAATGCGCCAACCCGGGCCGCGACCGCAGGGTTGACCTGCGACTGGATCATGATGCGCGTCACGTTGGCCTGCCCGACCAGCCACACCGACACGATCAGGACGCGGCCCACAGGCGCTGCGACCGTCGCGATCTCGCTGCCTACCCAGAGATGCAGGAACGGTCCCAGCACGAACATCGCCGCCAGTGCGACCGGCGTGAACGCGCCATTGAGAAATTCGAGTGACTGTTGCGTGATCAGATCTGCGTGATCGCGACCGACTGCGGACAGGCGCGGAAACAGCGTGCGCACGAGCGCCGTCGGCACAATGTTCAGGCGCGTCACGAGGTTCTGCGGCACGGTATAGAAGGTCACGAAGCGCGCGCCCAGTCCGGTACCCAGAAAGACCTTGTCGAGCGAGTCGGCCACCATGGTCGTGATGCTCGCAATCAGCATCCAGCCGCCGAAGTTGAAGAGCCCCTTGGCCACGCCGAGTTGCGGCGGCAGAATGCGGCGCAGTTTGAGCACCTTGAGCGCGGAACGTCCGAGCAGCGCCGCGGCCAGCAGGCGCGCCACCACCGCCGCGGCGAGCACGTTCTGCAGGCTCGGCCCCATCAGCCACGCGGCGCCGAGCGGCAGCAGCTGGAAAATGAACGTGCCGATGGTCTGGTTGGTGTTGTAGACGCCAAAGCGCTCGGCACCGTTGATCGCGCCAGCGAACACCCACGAGACGTTGGCAATCGGAATCGCAATGGCGAGCCACGGCAGCGCCATGTAGACCTCATGCTGCAACTCCGGTGACACTTTGGTGAAATACGCGGTGTAAAGAAACGCGCCAAAATAAATAATCAATCCACCGATAATGCCCGTGACCAGGTTGAGCCAGGTCGCGCTCCAGAACACACGGGCGCTTTCATCCGCATCGTTCGAGGCGAGCGCCTTCGAGATGTGGTTCTGCGCGGCCATGCTCATACCCAGATCGAGAATCGAGAAGTAGCCGATCAGGGTCCACACGAGGGCAATCACGCCATAACGTTCGACGCCCAGCAGCCGGATATACGATGGCACCGTGACGAGCGAAACGAAGGTCGGCAGCACCAGGCCGAAGAAATTGATCGCTACGTTCCTGAGAATGCCTTTGTCCATCGGATGCCTTTTGATTCAGAGGGTCGGCGCGTCGCGCATTGCTGCACGCGGCGCGGCGCCGAGGAGCCTGGTTCGAGTAAAGCACGTAAAAAATGCGTACCGGGTGCCATAAATCGACAGAAAAATAATTCGCAGCACGATGCATGCGGTGACATCTCAGCTCGGTTCTTAGCTCGGCTTCAGGCCGGTTTCCAGCGGTACATCATCACCTTGCCGCGGGCGTCCTCTTCAACGAACACAAGGTATTCGCCATTGCTGCGCCGGTACGCGCTCACGCCGTTCGGTACGTCGACCCAGCCCGATGCTTTGCCCACTTCGGGCCCCGGCCGGATTACGCCGATTTCCTTGCCGTTGTCCTTGTCGAACACATGGACCGCCCCAACCGGTTCGACGGCGAACACGTATTGCCCTTCGACGGTGAGGCCGATGATCGTTTCGATTGGCTTGGCTTGCGTCTGCCACGGCAGCGTGATGGCGTACCGCTGCACGGGTTTGCCGCTCGACCAGTGGTCGTAGCGCACCAGCACCCGCCCGACTTCTTTCCAGAAGGCGGTTTGTACCGGAGCATCGGCCGTGTAACCGGTCACGTAGAGCGAGTCGCTCTCGGGCACGTAGATCGCGCGGCGCAGTTCGGTGAAGGGCTGTGGCACCGGGTAGGTGGTCATGTCCGAGTACGAGTAGACCGGATTCCCCTTCGCATCGAGACCGCCGAAATGCAGCCGATGGATGCCCTTGAGATCGCTCGTGCGCCAGATGTCGCCGCTGGTATCGACCCACCATCCCCAGCCGCCCGCGAGCCGGGTGCCGCTGGTGTTGGGCGTGAATTCGTCGGCGGCAAACTGCCCGTTGCCGTTCATGTCGCGCCAGATCCAGTCGCCGCCGGGCGGCGCGTTCGGCACGTTGGCGACCGGGCGTTCGCGGCCCGCAATGAAGCCCGATGGAATCGCTGTCTCGCCGTCGTGCGCGCTATCGAAGCGGTAGATCTTCAGGTGATCCGCGTACATATCCGTCAGGAAGAG
>JBEKNG010000859.1:0-2861 GCA_049523075.1 Paraburkholderia sp. | reverse complement strand
CGTGAAGGCAATCACGACGCACAGCGCTGCTAGCGCGATCCGCCAGTAGAAACCGGGGGCGCCTGCTGCCGCGCCGCCGTGGCCATGTGCGTCACCCCCGCCGTGATGCTGGTGATGCGCGTGACCGTGTCCATGAGCATGCGCGTGCGATTGATTCAAACTCACAATAACCCCCGAAGCCGTCCGTCCGATTCCATGCCGCATTTGCCGCGCGGGCGCGTGCCGCTAAGCCGTTTGTGATGCAATCAATCCATGCCTTCAGCCTGTGGCGTCTACGACTGCCTCAGCGTGTGCCATTAACCGCGTGTTCAACACCGCGGTTAGCTCGCAGCGTCGGCTCACGTCCTCTGCGCGGCCGTCATGTCAATAAATCCGCCGCGCTCCCGCTGCATCGCTCGCGCCGTACGAGCGCAGATCGATAGTGGCGCGGTTGTCTTCCATAAGCCGGGCGTCGATTACCGTCACATGCGCGTTCTGCAAACCCCTTTTCAGGTTGTGCAGGTAATACTCAAGCACAAACGCCGGGCCGCCCGCCTGGGCCGCAATCATGTCGGCGCTGAAGCTAGTTTGCTGGACCAGGGCGGCCGACGTGATGTCTGCGGCTTGCGCATCGGCTTGCGTGATCGCGGTCTCGGCCTGCTGCTGCGCATCGCCAAGCGCTTGCGCGGCGAGTCCGCGCGCCTTTGACACGCTCGCCTGGGCGCGTATCTGCGCGGCCTGTACGCTATGCCACGCCCCTGACGTCCCTGACGCCCCCGACGGCGGATGTACGCTTTCGATCACCACGGCCACCACGTCGATGCCGCTCGCCGGGCGATCGAGCTGGGCCTGGACGGCCCGCCTGATGGTGTCGGCCATCACGGTCTGGCGCGTTTCGAGGAGCGAGCCCAGTGTGTGCGACGTGAGGTAGCGCACCACCTCGCGATTGGCAATCGCCCGCACGGCTTGCGGCACGTCGTCGGTGCGATACAGCGAGGCACGCGCTGCGGCGTCGGACAGACCAATACGGTAATCGAGCCGCACGTCTGCGCTGACAATCTGGAAGTTCTGCCGGTCGCCACTCGCGCCGGCAATCACCTGGCTCGTCTCGCCATCATGCACTACGTCCCACAGGCGGTTCAACTGGTCGGGCGTCTGGGCGTCGGCCGGCACCAGCGGAGACGCGGCCATGGGGTCGTCAGGCGATCCGGAGACGACCAGCTGATGGACCGCGCCATTGTCGATCGCCCGCGCCTTGCCGAACGGCCAGGGCAACGCCGCATGCAGACCCGGTTGCCACACCGCGACCGGCGCGCCGAACCGTTCGTACACGGCGCGCTGCTCGGGTCCCAGCATCACGACGCCCGTCAGCAGCCAGGCGCACACGACAATCGTCCCAAGCGCGGCAGGAAGCAAACGCACCACGCTTTGCAGGACCCAGTTCTGACGCAGATCGATGCCGTAACGGTTACGGAGTTGCGTGCTAAAGCGGGCAAGCGGCGACGGACGCAAACGCAGGAGACTCGCCATGAGGCTGTCGGGCACACTGGCGTCGCCTCTGCGCGTATGGGGCGGCGCGAACCACGAGAACACGGCTCGCAGCGCGAATTCGAGCGCGATTGCCGCACTGAAGGCAGTCAGTGCGCGTACTGGCCACACGGGTGCCACGTCGGCGTAGGCGAGCAGCACCGCACAGACCGCCGCGACGAGAGCAGTCAGCAGCGCCGCGCGCAGCACGTTGGCGAGCGACGCCCACGCGCGGCCGCGCTCGGCATGCATCGAAAAGAAGAGTTCAGCAACGAGCGTCCCAAATGCCAGCGCAAACGCGGCCACACCCGCGATCAGCGCGGCGCTGGGCGGCCGCAGCACAGCAGCGAGTGCAAACTGGACCGGAGCCCACCACGCAAGCGATGCCACCGCCACGGACAACGCCACACATACCAGCACGGCCCAAGGCTGCCAGCGAATAGCGCGCAACACCGCGAGGACCACCGCGCCGGAGGCGCGCCACCAGTCGGGGCGCCATATGCGCACGCCAGGTCGAAAGGGCTCTATGCTTTTAGCATGCAGTTCGCTTGCTTCCGCAAAGCGGGCTGCGAGTGCAACCGTAAAAACATTGAGCCACGCACTCGACAAGGCAGCACACCAACGAACGTCGAACCAAGCGGCTGTTAGCAACGGCAAAGCGCCGATTACTATGGCCAGCCACAGACTGAGGGAGGCAACCCGCGTGACCGATACAGGAGGACTACTCGGCGTTCCTTCCTCGTTTGGCGCCTGATACAGCATAGCTATCCTTTGCGTTTTGTAGCGACGAGCGGAGTGGTTATCCTTTGATGAAGTCGATGATGGTTTTGTCGGTTTACTCTGGACGCGGTCCAACAATTCTGCAGCGTCAGCCTTCAATGGCAATCAGCGAGAAATCCGAATACTGAGCGGCTCTGTGTCCAGAGTTAGTTGCACGCTTAGGAGGGCGTTCGCGACCACAACGAATACTCTTCAGTGAGGTTACTACGTATCAAGCTCGAGATCACTGAGCGGGGGGCTTAAACGTTCTGAACATCGTTTCAACAAGGCACGCATGGCTCATTTTGAGAGAGCCGATATCTCACTTCCTGTGTGGCTCAAACGTTCAGAACCTGCGCACGCCTTGAGCACCTTGCTTCTGGATAGCCACCGGCGCTGCTCACGGAGTACCGCCGCTTCAGCCCCTAGGCGTTTCTTGCTTCGAGCAATACCGGGCGTACAGCCCTCAGGTTGCCCAGAGCAAACTATGTCCTGAACTAAGGAAGGTCTGAACAAATCATTTTCAGCCTGACTGTTCGCCACATTCGAAATTGGCGGGTCTCGAAAGTCGTTTTTTTGTTGGGAACCGAACGAAT
>JBEKNG010000858.1:0-2861 GCA_049523075.1 Paraburkholderia sp. | reverse complement strand
CCTTAAGCACACGCCTTACGCTGTTGCGTTTGCTCTCAATGAGCCTTGTCGGAGTGTCGCTGGCATCCAATGCCGCCAACCCGTCGCCGAGCAGAGCCAGCAACGTAACGCGTGACGCGCAGGCTTCCTCACCAGTGGCGTCAATAATGGCCCGTTTGCGGCGTAAGCGGTATGCGCGTTGCCGTTGTGCGGCAGTGCGTGCGATGGGCTTCGTCGTCGAGTTATCGGATGTATCGTCACGCGTTACGAGCTGCAGATGTGCGTTGTGCTTCATTGCTGATCCTCCGGGCGCGGCTGCACGCCGACGTTGTTTGGTGTCGCGATACTGGCCGGGCGTCCCGGTCCCTGCTGCTTGCGCTCCAGGGCGGTACGCCTACGGTAGCTTTCGACGTTCAGTTCAAAGATCGTCGAGTGATGGACCAGCCGGTCGACGGCGGCTACCGTCATGGCCCGGTCGGGGAAGATACGGTCCCATTCGCCAAATGGTTGATTTGCAGTTAGCAAAAGAGAACGGTGCTCATACCTGGCGCTGATGAGCTCGAACAGCACCGACGTCTCGGCCTGATCCTTGCTGACGTATGCAAAGTCATCCAGAATCACGAGATCGAAGCGATCCAGCCGGTTGATGGCGGACTCCAGAGCGAGCTCGCGGCGCGCGACCTGCAACCGCTGCACGAGGTCGGTGGTACGAGCGAACAGGACCTTCCAGCCGTTCTCCAGCAGGCTTAGTCCAATGGCCGACGACAAGTGCGACTTACCCCCCCCAGATGGCCCCAGAAGAATCAGGTTGGCGCCGTTGCGCAGCCAGCCGTCGCCAGCGCAAAGCGCCGAGACGTGCGCTCTCGACACCATCGGCACCGCGTTGAAATCGAAGTTCTCCAGCGTCTTGCCGGGCAGCAGTTTGGCGTCCCTCAGGTGGCGTTCGATGCGGCGTCGATCGCGCTCGGCGACCTCGTGTTCAGCCAGCGCCATCAGCAGGCGCGCCGCGGGCCAGCCTTCCGTGTCGGAACGCTCGGCAAAGCTTGACCAGATCTGCTTGATGGCGGGCAACCGCAAATCGTTGAGCAGCAGCGACAGGCGGGTGGCGTCGAAATCGTGACTCATGCTGCCACCTCCGTTTCCAGGTCAAGCAGGGCCTCGTAGTCGCGCAATGAAGGCAGCTGGACGTTCACCTGCGGCACGGTCGCGGGTTTCGATGCGAAACGCGAACACAGTGCGTCCAGATCGGGCAGTTGCCCATCGGCCAGGCACTGCTCGAGCGCCTGCGCCAGTTGCGCCTCGCAGTTGCGCTCGTGCGCCAGGCTGAGCAGTTCAACCATGGTCTTGCATGCCTGGCGCTCCGGGAGCTGCTCGAGCAGCCGATCGAAGGTTAATCGATAGGCCTCACGCGGAAAGATCTGATCACGGTAGACCAGGTTGAGCAGCGCCATGGGCTTGCGGCGCAGCGCGTGGATGATGTGCCGGTAGTTGACGACGTGGCCGTGCTTGCCATTGGGACCCGGACGGCCGCGCTGCAGCGTCATCAGGGCCGTGCTGCCCAGGAACAGTTCCAGCCGGTCGTCATACAGCCGCACGCGCAGGCGGTGACCGATTAGCCGCGACGGGACGGTATAGAACACCTTGCGCAGGACAAAGCCGCCGGTCGGGCCGACGTACACACGCGTTTGCTCGTAGTCCGTCGTGCGCTGCGGCGGCAGTGGCTGAAGCAGCGGGCGCTCGGCCTCAATGCGCTTGCCATTGCGCGCGTTGATGCGACAGACGTGCTCGTCGATGAAGCGGCGATAGGTATCGAGGTCGTCGAAGTCGTTACTGCCGCGCAAAAGCAACGCATCACGCACCGCGTTCTTGAGGTGGCCGTGAGGGCTCTCGATGGAGCCGTTCTCATGGGCAACGCCGCGGTTGTTACGCGTAGGCTGCATTCCGTAGTGAGCACATAGCGCTTCGTAACGCGTGGTCAGATCGTCGCGCGCTTCACGTTCGAGATTGCGGAATGCCGCCGACAGGCTGTCGCTGCGATGCTCGCGCGGTGCGCCACCGAGTGCCCAAAGCGCGTTCTGCAGCCCTTCGGCCAGCGCGACATAGCTCTCGCCGCCGAGGATGACGTGAGCATGTTCAAAGCCCGAGCAGGCCAGTCGAAAGTGATACAGGCGGTGGTTCAGCGCGACACCCACCACGGTGACGCCCAGGCTGTCCATCTCGGTGAAGTCGGACAATCCGAGGCGACCGGGCTCGTGCACCTGACGGAACATGACGTCACGCTCCGCGCCATGCAATGCGCGCCAGTCGCGAATACGCCGCTCCAGTGTGCGACGCACGTTGCCCGGGAGGTCTGGATGGCGCCGAAGCATCTCGTCCAGTACGGCCACGGGCCGGATGCCGGGAGCGGACTGGAGCAGCGGGACGATCTCGGCGTCAAAGATCGCTGCCAGGGGATCGGGGCGGCGGCGCGTGCGTGGCGCCTTCTTCTGCGAAGGCGGTCGTGGATCCTGTTCGATGCGATAGGCAGTGGCGGCGCTGAACCCGGCGCGTGCGCCTGCCTTGGTTGGCTGTTCCTTGTGTCTGTACTTCATGTAGAGCCTCATCTGGTGGTCGTTGACGTGACGTCCGGGCACCGTAGCCTCCCGTGGAATGGAAAGCTCCTTCATACCCGATCCACCGCGACCACCGACAAGGCTCCCCGATGACGGGGGGACTCCTCGGCGCGGCGTGGCGGCAGCGGTTCCGGGCTACGCCCTCCACCGCTGCCGCCACGCCAGTTCTCATCCTGATTGACGCGCTGTTCTCATCTTGATTGACGCGCGATACTGCGGTGCGCCCCGCGGTCAGCAGACCGTACAGCGGCACGGCTGTCGGCACCGCAA
>JBEKNG010000857.1:0-2864 GCA_049523075.1 Paraburkholderia sp. | reverse complement strand
CACCCGCGATGAAGCCAACCACCGGCTTCTTCATGTTGCCCTTGATCCACTCGGCAGCATTCGCTTCGTCCGGACCACCGATTTCGCCGATCATGATGACGGCGTCCGTATCCGGATCGTCGTTGAACATCTTCATCACGTCGATGTGCTTCAAACCGTTGATCGGGTCACCGCCGATACCGACTGCGGACGATTGGCCGAGGCCAATCGCGGTCAGCTGGCCAACTGCTTCATACGTCAGCGTGCCCGACCGCGACACGACGCCGATGCGGCCCTTGCGGTGGATGTGACCCGGCATGATGCCGATCTTCAGTTCGTCCGGCGTGATCGTGCCCGGGCAGTTCGGTCCGAGGAGCAACGTCTTGCGGTTCTCGCGACGCATACGGTCCTTGAGCGCGATCATGTCGCGGACAGGGATGCCTTCCGTGATACAGATCGCCAGATCCAGGTCGGCCTCGACGGCTTCCCAGATTGCAGCAGCAGCGCCTGCGGGCGGAACATAGATGACCGAAACGGTTGCGCCCGTTTCAGCCTTCGCTTCCTTCACGCTTGCGTAGATAGGAATGCCTTCGAAATCTTCGCCGGCCTTCTTCGGGTTCACGCCGGCGACGAATGCTTCGCGGCCGTTTGCGTATTCACGGCAAGCACGCGTGTGGAACTGACCGGTCTTGCCGGTGATGCCCTGCGTGATGACCTTGGTGTCTTTGTTGATCAGAATCGACATGTATTGACCTCTGTTCGTCTGGCGCCGCGCACTGGGCGGGACTGTTCTTCACCCGCGTCGCGCACGCGCCGCCATTCGTAATCCTGGTTAATCCTTGGCAAACTCACCCTGGCAAACTCGCTTGGCAAATTCGCCTGGAAAACGCCCGGCAGGCTTACGCCTTGCCCGCAGCGGCCGCGACGACCTTCTGAGCCGCTTCTTCCATGCTGTCTGCCGCGATGATCGGCAGGCCGGATTCAGCCAGCATCTTCTTGCCCAGGTCTTCGTTCGTGCCCTTCATGCGGACCACGAGCGGCACCTTCAGCGAGACAGCCTTCGAAGCTGCAATCACGCCTTCCGCGATCACGTCGCAGCGCATGATGCCACCGAAAATGTTGACCAGAATGGCCGTCAGATTCGGGTTCTTCAGCATGATCTTGAACGCTTCCGTGACCTTCTCGGTCGTGGCGCCACCGCCCACGTCGAGGAAGTTCGCCGGTTCGCCGCCGAACAGCTTGATGGTGTCCATCGTTGCCATTGCGAGGCCTGCGCCGTTCACGAGGCAGCCGATGTTGCCGTCGAGCGAGATGTAGGCGAGGTCGAACTTCGATGCTTCGACTTCAGCCGGATCTTCTTCGTCGATATCGCGATACGCGACGATTTCCGGATGACGGAACAGAGCGTTCGAATCGAAGTTGAACTTGGCGTCCAGTGCGATGACCTTGCCGTCGCCGGTCAGGATTAGCGGGTTGATTTCGGCCAGCGATGCGTCCGTTTCCCAGAATGCCTTGTACAGGCCTTGCAGGATCGCGCGAGCTTGCGGCAGCGAAGCCGCGGGCACGCCGATCTTCGTTGCCAGCTCATCCGCTTCCGCGTCTTTCAGGCCAACCGACGGGTCAACGGCGATCTTGTGGATCAGCTCAGGCGTCTTTTCCGCGACTTCTTCGACGTCCATGCCGCCTTCGCTCGAAGCCATCACGACGACTTTCTGCGAGATACGATCGATCACGAGGCCGACATACAGTTCCTTCTTGATGTCAGCGCCTTCTTCGATCAGCAGGCGGTTCACCTTCTGACCTTCCGGGCCAGTCTGGTGCGTGACGAGTTGCATGCCGAGGATCTGGTTCGAGAATTCACGAACCTGCTCCAGCGACTTGGCAACCTTCACGCCGCCACCCTTACCACGGCCACCCGCGTGGATCTGAGCCTTCACGACCCATACCGGGCCGCCGAGCTCTTCAGCGGCCTTGACCGCGTCATCCACCGAGAAGACCGGCTTGCCGCGCGGTACCGCGACGCCGAATTTCCGCAGGATTTCCTTACCCTGGTACTCGTGAATCTTCATGCGTGATTCCCTTCAGTCTGAGAGTTGGATTGAACTTCGTTTCCGCTGCTGTCGTTCAAACGGGACGTGCCACCGACGTTGCCGTTTCCGGCGGCGTGGCGTGTTTGTTCGCTTGCTGGATCCGCACGCTCCGCTGAACGCGGCGCGTGGCCATACCAGCGCGGATAAAACTGTCGCACCGCCTCGCCGTCGAATCGCAGCGCGTGGCAGCGACCCAGCTGGAATGGCGGCTTGTCGTTTGAGTGTTCGTCTGAGGCTTTAGGCGAACCGTCCCCTGAAGCCGCTTCGTGCGGCGGCTTACCGTCATTCGTGTTCCACACTTCACCGGCGAACGCCTGAATGGCGGCCGTGGGAAGGAAAGCGCACAACTCAGTGAGATGCGTGCAACCTGCCGTGCCTCCCAGCAAACGGGCGGCTTCGCGACGGAAATTGTTGAACAGATTGAGCCCGATGAGGGCTCGATAGGCGGGATTGGTGGCTTCGCATTGACCGGGATAGGGCACCCAGTCGGACGACGCTTGCGCGTCGACAACGTTGAGCTTGCGATCGATCGTAATGCGGAGCCAGAGTTCATGGATCGGCTGACCGTTGGGCCGGACGCCCGACGCAAGCGCCACATCGCGTGGCTTTTGGTCGGTTAGACACGCCTCTATGTCCCACAGGCCGTCCTCGCGCTCATAGGCTTCCGCACGAATTGCGCGGCGATGGCGCAACTGACGGGAGACGGGCGGGGAAAGCGGCATGCGGAAGGAAAAGGCCGAATTGGAAAACTTTTTAAGTTTAGCATACCGGGTATTTGAGGCTGGTCGAATTGTG
>JBEKNG010000856.1:0-2869 GCA_049523075.1 Paraburkholderia sp. | reverse complement strand
GCCGATCGTGATCTGGTCAAGGTCTGGGAGAAGTACAACAGCAAGCGTTTCGCTAACGTGATGCTGAAGACCAAAACAATCGCTGCGGAAGCCAAGGACGATGGCATCTACGTGACGTTCGAAGGCGAGAAGGCTCCGGCCGAACCGCAACGCTACGATCTCGTGCTCGTCGCCGTGGGGCGCAGCCCGAACGGCAAGAAGATCGGTGCCGACAAGGCCGGTGTCGCCGTGACGGATCGCGGCTTCATCGAAGTCGACAAGCAGATGCGCACCAATGTGCCGCACATCTTCGCGATCGGCGATATCGTCGGCCAGCCGATGCTCGCACACAAGGCCGTGCATGAAGGCCACGTGGCGGCTGAAGCTGCGCACGGCGAGAAGGCCTATTTCGATGCGCTGCAGATTCCGTCGGTGGCCTACACCGATCCGGAAGTGGCCTGGGCCGGCAAGACGGAAGACCAGTTGAAGGCCGCAGGCATCAAGTACGGCAAGGCGGTGTTCCCGTGGGCCGCTTCGGGTCGCGCCATTGCCAACGGCCGTGATGAAGGCTTCACCAAGCTGCTTTTCGACGAAGAAACGCACCGCGTCATTGGTGGCGGCATCGTGGGTCTGAACGCTGGCGACCTGATCAGCGAAGTCTGTCTCGCAGTCGAAATGGGCGCGGACGCAACTGACATCGGCAAGACGATCCATCCGCATCCGACGCTTGGCGAATCGATCGGGATGGCCGCTGAGCTGTATGAAGGCGTCTGTACCGATCTGCCGCCGCAGAAAAAGAAGTAAGACGCGAGGGGGCGCTCGGGCTTAGCTCGCGCGGGTGCCCTCGATCAGCGCAGCGGTTTTGCCTGGCGTTCGGCTTTTGAATTTGGCCGCAGAGACAAAACGGCGCGCCCCGCAAAGGGCGCGCCGTTTTTTTGTGCGGCGGGGCAGGGCAACCGCCGCGGCTGTTTTTCACGCTCGGATCACTCGTCTCGTTCGCCGGCCTGGATATTGGGACAGCCGTGACCAGGAGAAAAACTCCCGGCCTTCGCCGGGCAAACGATACGCTGTTCAACGTATCGGAGCGTTCGGCCGTCCAGTGGACGCGTAGGACGCGAGGCTGCACGGCGCTGTTGCTGCGATAAGCGCCGGCCAGTGAAACCGGCCGACGCGTGTTGATGCGCGAGATATTGAAACGCCTGAAGCCTGAAACTTGAACTAAAACTCAGTTAAAACCTGAGATGAAGACTTAGACAGCCTTCTTGGCCGAGCGCGAAGCTTGAGCCGCGGCTTGCGAAGCCGCCTTCGACGCTGCCGTAGCGGCTGCGTTGAAGTTGCTTTCAGCGATTTCGACAGCTTGCTTGGTTGCCTTGTGAACCGTTTCGTACGTGGTGTTGGCGGCAGTGATGGCCGACTTGATCACGGCGACAGCGGTCTCCGAGCCAGCCGGTGCGTTCTTGGCGACGTTGTCGACCAGCGATTGCACCTTGCGGTTTTGCTCTTCATATTGAGCTTCTGCAACGCGGGCGAATTCGGCCTGCGTGGCGGAAACGATTTCATACACATGACGGCCATACGACAGGGCCTTTTCCGAAATCGGCTGCGTGAGGCCAGCTTGCAGCGCGAAAAATTCCTGTGCGTCCTTCACCGACAGAGCACGTTGCGCATTTTCCTGGCTTTCTGCGAGCGTCGACTTCACGACTTGCAGGTTCAGCTCAACCAGCTTTTCGACGCCTTCGAATGCCTTGGTCGTCAGGCCAAACAGGGTTTCGAAGTTGGCTTTCTGTGCTGCGGCGATTTGCTCAGGGGTCAGCAGAGACATGTTTACGCTCCTGGATGGACGATCCGTCTGGTGCGGACCGTGTTGGGTTAATGGCGAAACGTTGAATCACACACCGGGTCGCGACATATTGTGCGACGCAACAATGACACCTATTTTAGGATGACGGTGATGAATGTCAAGCCCTTTTTGTGCGCCGCACAATCGTGAGAAATTCTCGATAAAACAAGACGTTATGAAGTGCATATGACATAGCTGTGAAACATGTCGGATTGACCGCTGCACAGTGCTGGTGCGTGCTGGAGCGGTAGTTTTTGCTGCATCTGCGCAGGGACGGACGTCGCGTTGGCAGTTAGCAAAAAGGGGCGGAGTCGGGGGGAAATCTGACGCTGAAATGCGCTTAAACAACAATTCGTGTAAACCGGAATCTGTCACGGAACGTTAATCGAACATCCCGGTCGAATGCGCGATAGTTCGATCCGCAGCAGATGCTTAACTGTCTGCCGGTCGATGCATCGGCCGGAGCCCTCGAGACATGCCCGCTGGCTACCGGCTGGCGGCGTTTTGCGGCCCGCGGAACGACCGTATTTCCCCCGATCAAGATTGTCTCTAATTTGCCGTTATGCTGATAGGATCGCGCTAATCCCGTGCATGGCAGCCCCGGCAAACGTCCGCAAGCATGATCGTTTTTTTCGATTGAGTTTGCGAAGCTTATAGGCTTTGTACAATCGAAGCTTACAAGCCGGTTTAAAGAGCGCCGATAAGTGCTTAATATTGCTAATTTTTCGTGGTTTTACTACACTTGCGTAGAATCCTCGCCGCCCCCTGACAGAACACCAATGAAAACCGACATGTTTTCGTCGCTTAAAGTGATCCACGGCGTGGCCCTCAGCACCGCTGTGTCGGTGGCCACCTCGGTGGTCATCGCAGTCGCGTTTGCTGCGCCTGTCGACGCTTTGGCGGCTACAGCCGCTGCCGCCCCCGCTTCCACCCCCGCCCAAACCAGCAAGAAGGCCCTCAGAACTGCGAAATCGGCCAGGAAGCCGGGTTCTGCCGTTGCAGCGAAGAAGTCGCCCAAGGTCGAGAAGACCGCGGACGCGACTGACGACG
>JBEKNG010000855.1:0-2870 GCA_049523075.1 Paraburkholderia sp. | reverse complement strand
GCTTTAATGGTTGCGGCTGGGGCATAGGAGCTCAGAAGATAGATCAGAGACAACCGCCCCGGTGTGTTCTTAAATTTCGCGAATACGTCACTCGGCAGCTCGATCGCTTGATAGTTCGACTTGTGGCCATTGCTTGCGCCGTCGAAGGTATCGCCCAGGAGGTTGCTGACCTGATGAGGCGGATAGCCCGACGCGAGCGATATGGTGTCGCTATATAACGGCTTGCCGTCGCCACCTGCGATACTAAGGATGACTCTATTGATAGTGACTATACGGTTCGGGTCAATCGCCCCTTTAAGGGGAACATAGATGACAGGGCCCACGAACTGCTGAGCCTTGCCGATCACCTGGGCCTTGGACTGGTCATCAAACGACAGGCGGATCGGGCTGGTCGTCGCTACTTTGCCATCATCAATGACGCGTAGGATCAGGTAGCCGGCTATTCTCGGCGTGAACATAACTGCAATCGCACAAATTGTTGCTACTGCGAAGACGCCACGCGAAGTCGCCGTGTTCCGGCGGCCGTATTGCAGGCCAAGGATGAGTGCGCCCCCAATGACGAGGATAGCCAGGAGCGCCAGTTGAATAAGCAAGTTGCCGAGATCAGCCATCTCGCCATTGGCCATTATGAAACCTGCAATCCATATTAGAAAGACCGCGAAAACGATGCCCGCGGCCTGGAGCCAGCTAGCCGTGATCGCGCCGACGGCTAATGCGGGCAGACCAACACCGACGAATATGATGAGCGCCATATAGGCCGACGCACCAATCGCTGGCAGCGCATCTAGTCCATGCACAAGGCCGACGCCAAGGTCGAAAACAAAGGTCGGCAACAAGGTCACGAGGGCTGCGAAAGCAAGTTTATCTAGCGCGAGGTCGCTTCGACGGATTGGCCGGATCAGCCAGTCGTTATTGCTCGACACAATGGGGTCGCTCTGTACGGCCACAATGATTGCGAGGCCCGCCACCGCAGGGAACGCCAGCAGGTCAATGAGCCCAGGTAACAACAGCAACATCGTTGGCTCGGCGAAAATACCCATTTTCAGAATCGTCCAGGCCGCCACGACTTTCAGAGCCAACACTGCCGCTATGTATGGCCAATGCAATTTAAGATCTTTTTTGAGAATATGTAGCCACATATCAAGCCCCCTTGATTTGTTCGGCCCGCGCAAACGCGGTAAATATCGACCTTAAGTCCATCGGCTCGGCCTGAACGAATTTGACGTCGCCGAAAAAGGCGGAGATTTCGGATGCCAACCGGTCTTCAGCGAACGCTGTATGCACGAAACTTAAAACATTGCCCGATGTGCCGGGATCGATCCACGCTCCGGGCAATGTATCGGGAGGACGGGCCGCAGATTGCAACGTGACGCGAATTAAGCGCACGCGCGCGTTCAAGGCCTCGATCGAATTTTCAAACAGCAGGCGACCTTGGTCGAGAAACCCGATGTCGCTAACGAAACCCTCGATCTCGTTCAGTTCGTGCGATGAGATGAAGATCGTGAGGTCTTCAGCATGGCTCAGCACGCTTTCGATCAGGTCGTCACGTACCAGCGGGTCTAGGCCGCTGAACGGCTCATCGAGCACCAGCAGCTTTGGTTTGAAGGCCAGGGCGGCAACAAGCGCTACCTTGATACGCATACCGTGGGAAAGAGCGCGGATTTTGCGCTCCATCGGCAGCTTGAACCGCCTCAACATTGCCTTTTCGAGCTCTCCGTCCCAATTCGAATAGAACGGTCTCAGGTAATCGAGATACGCACCCACGGCCATTTGCCCTGGAAGCACCTGGCTCTCCGAGACGTAGCCGATCTGGCTAAGGTGATGGCTTGTAAGTTCGCGTGATGGCGTCCCCATCACGGCGAGATCACCGAGCGTCGGTGCGATGATGTTCATCATCATCTTGATCGTAGTTGTTTTGCCGGTGCCATTGGCGCCAATCAGCGCATAGACGCTGCCCTCCGCGACCGAAAAACTCAGGCCGCTGAGCGCCTCATGCCGACCGAAGCGCTTCTCGATATTCCGAGCCTCGATGATCATTTTTGTATTCCCCTCGCTTTATCGATCTGGTTCCAACGCTTTGTGATGGCGTCGAGCAATTCCGCCTGGGTCAGGCCGACGCGACGCGCGCCGACCACCAGTGCCTCGACCTCGTGGCCGAGCAACTGTGCCTTTTCTCCAGGGCGCGCCTGGGGCGGCTCGCAGACGATCGTCCCAATCCCCGGGCGCGCCTCCAACCAACCTTCGTGGACCAGATGCTGGATGATTTTGTGGGCAGTGTTTGGGTGAATTTTCAGGTCAGCCGCCAGCGCCCTGACCGACGGAAACTCCTGCCCAGGCAGGTAGTCACCGCTAATGAAGGCGCGCTTGGCGGCAAAGACCACGGCGTCGAAAATCGACTGACCCGATTGCGGTTTGTAATCGAATGGTGTCATATTCATAATGTGACACACAGTACGCCGAGGCGTCAATGAACATTCATCTTTGTCATGGATGTCGTTTTGGTCTGCTCATAGAGGGCGAGGAGGCGGTCGGGTCTGCTGGCGTCCACGATCAATGCTTCAGAACGATAAGAAGGGATGCTTGGTCATCCTGCGCATAAGCATCGAAGATCGCACGCGCATCAGACAGGACAGGTTTTTTTCGAAAGTAGAAACCGGTCGGTTTGAAGCGGCACTTCTGTCATCGGACTGATGTTCGGTCGGGCCATACCAGCAGACGGGGGGATAGATCAAATTGTTCACGATCCTCATCGCGGCATCGACTGACCGCTACTGTTTAGGGTTGTAGGACGCCTGCCCTGATCCGTCGGCACGTCAACTCGCCCAGACGCCAGCGGGCAGGCGTCCTACAAGCCCCAAGGGAGGAAACCG
>JBEKNG010000854.1:0-2876 GCA_049523075.1 Paraburkholderia sp. | reverse complement strand
GGTGATCTGCGGGTACGCGAAGTCCGGAATCGTATCCCGGTTGTCGCCCCGTTCGAGGGCTACGACGTCGAGCCCGGCGTTCGCCAGCTCGATTGCCATGATTGCACCTGTCCAGCCGAAGCCGACAATCACCGCGTCTGTGTGTTTTTTCCTGATCGTTGTCATTCGCTTAGCCTCGTTTCCCATACATGCTTACCGGCCCGTAGGGGTAAGGCTTCGATTCGACGACCCACTCCAGATAGTCGGCGCGCACGCCGGGGTAGCCGATCATCTTCCACGCCGCCATGTCTTTGTTGCCCCCGTGCATGGGGTCGCAAAAGTACCCTTCCATCACGTTCTTCAGCAGAAAGCCGCTAAAGAACGTCCTCATATTGAACTCGTCCTTGACCGTGCCCGCTTCCATCTGCTTCAGGAATTGCGTCTGTTGATCAGGAGGCAGTTCGGCAAAGGTCTTGCCGCCGAAGTTCGCACGGCAATAAGCGTTGATTGCGCGGATGCCGAGCCGGTATTGCTGCCTGGGCGTGAGGCTCGACTGATAGCCGAACTCGGGCGCGGCCTTCGCGAACGGTCCCTCCATATACCAGCGCGATGCGTCGCCGTAGGGCGTCTGCATCTGACGGTCGATGTACTGCGGCGCCCCCAGCTCCACTGCACCGGGTCCCACATGATCCTTGGGGATCAACCGGTCGCAGGCGGCATTCACAAAGGCCCATTCTTCAGGCGTGAAATAGCCCGGCTGGTAGTTTTCCTCGGCCGGCTGGTTCGGTGGCGGCGCGCTCGACACGCGCTCTTCGTCCGTGGGGAGAAGCGCCATCGCGGAGGACGAGATCGCCGCGATGGGCGCAATGGCGATCGTTCTCTTGAGAAATGAACGCCGGTTGTTTTGCTCAGGAGTCTTCATCTTTACCTCTCGAGGGATAAGTGATCGGCGAATGCGGCGCGTCCGCAGTCCTTCGGTCTTTCATAGGTGGGATCAGATCTGTGGGTAGAGTCGCGTCAGGCGAGCTTGAAAACGTCCACGAAACCATGTAGCTGGCTCGACTGCTCGCTGAGTGCCTGGGCAGCTGCGCTTGCCTGCTCGACAAGCGCAGCGTTTTGCTGGGTGATCGCATCCATCTGGCTGACGGCGATATCGACCTGCTGGATACCCGTACTCTGTTCTATGGCTGCCGCTGAGATCTCGTTCATGATGTCGCTCACCTGTCGCACGGCACGCAGCACTTCGGCCATGGTGTTGCCGGCATCGATGACCAGCTGTGTGCCGAGCGTGACGGTCTCGCCCGATGCGGCGATCACGTCCTTGATCTCCTTCGCTGCAGCCGCTGAACGTTGCGCGAGGCTCCGCACTTCGGAAGCGACTACGGCGAAGCCCCGCCCCTGCTCGCCTGCTCGTGCAGCCTCAACCGCCGCGTTCAACGCAAGGATATTGGTCTGGAACGCGATGCCTTCGATGATGCCGATAATGTCAGCGATCTTGCGGGAGCTCGCACTAATGTCACCCATCGCGCTGACCGCGCGATCAACGACTTCATTGCCTTTGGAGGACACGCGCGACGCATTGTCAGCCACCGACATCGCCGTCTGCGCGCTTTCCGAGTTCTGCTTCACCGTCGCTGTCAACTCGCTCATGCTGGACGCGGTTTCTTCCAGCGACGCGGCCTGTTCTTCCGTGCGGGATGACAGGTCCATCGTGCCCGACGCAATCTCACGCGTGGCGACGGCGATCGCTTCGCTGCTGTCACGCACGGCACGCACGGTCTTCGTGAGGCTTGCCTGCATGCTCTCGATTCCGCGCAGCAGGGTACCCATTTCGTCGTTCGTGGCGATCTCGATGCGGTGGCTCAGATCACCAGAGGCGATGGCCTGGAAATGCCCTAGCGCCTGGTTGAGCGGGCGCATGATCGCGCGGCGCAGCGCAAACCAGCTCAGGCATGCTGCGATAGCGCCGACGAGAATCATTGCAATCGACAGGCCAAAGAACGTGTGGAAGCTGGCTTCAGCTGCGTCGTAGTTATCCTTGGCGTTCGCGTAAAGCGTTTGTTTGACTTTATCGTTGGCCGCGCTCATGTCGTTGTAGAGTGCACTGAGCTGCGTCATCGCGATTTTGTCGATCTGCTCCCGATTGTTGGCCTTGACGGCGTCGATGAACGCCGCCACCGCGTCGCGCAACGCCTGCCGGTGTTGCGTCGCGTCGCCGATCAGGTCCGCTTCGTTAGTCTCGTGGGCCTGTTGAACGAATTTCTGCCACCATTCGTCGGAATCGTTGAAGAAGCCGCTTGCACGCTCGACCTGGGCAGCGGCGCTGGGATCGTCTGGATGTAGCGCGACGCGATCGAGCACCAGCCGCGTGCGAGCAATATAGATTTCCGCGTTGCCAATATTGGTCGCGGCGGTGAGCTTGTTCTGATATGTGTCGCGGTTCGCGCGGTTGGCACGATACGCGCCCACTAACCCCAGCACGCCGATGATCAGCATCAGTATCGCCAGAAAACCCATCGTCATCGCGATGCGTGCTTGCAGCGAAACCACTGCTTTCCTCGAATTCATTGAAACTCCCCGAAGTCTTGTCCTGGTTAGAAGGTGCTCTATCCAGCTAGTGATTGTTCTGCCAACGGGAGGATGGTGCCGCTGCCGCCCTACCTTGGAACCGGGCGAGGCGAAGTCAGCATTTCCCCCTTCTTTGTTTTTTGCATTCAAAATTGTAAGCATATCATCTTTTCTCTCCGAGTTGTACCGCGCCCGACACGGCGCGCTCTCGCCCTTCCTTATTGTTTGCGGCTTGCTGTCGCATCAACTTGTGCTTCCATTTCTCCAAATCGAGTGATAAAGTTTTTTGTATTCAAAATTCAACTGGAGAAGACGCATGCTTAAACTCG
>JBEKNG010000853.1:0-2877 GCA_049523075.1 Paraburkholderia sp. | reverse complement strand
CCGTGACCACGCCGTAGAAAAAGGGAATCGCCACATCGAGCGGCCGTATCTCGACGTCGACGATGCGCGTGCCCAGCGCCGTCGCTGGATCGACGATCGCGATGCCAAGCGAAGCCTGCGCGGCCATCACGGCGTTAATCGACGAGTTGGTTTCGAAGCCGATTGCGGGCGCGAGCCCGGCGTAAGCAAACGCGTCGTCGATGCGACGGCGCAGCCGGTAACGGTACCCGACGGTGGCGATCCTGCGCGTGGCAAGGTCCCGAATGCGAACGACGGCGTCTGCCGTCAACGGGTCGTCGCGATGCAGCACGGCGACGCAGGGCGCCTCGATCAGCGCATGCAGATCCAGCTCGCCATGATCGAGCGGCAGCGTTGCAATACCCACATCGACGGCGCGCGACAACAGCGCCTGCACCACCTGTTCCGCCGACGCGCTACGCAGTTGCGCGCCGGTGGCAAGATCGTCATTCGCGAGTCGTGCGAGCGCGCGCGGCACCAGCGCCGCGGCGAGCGCGGGTGTCGCTGCAATCCGCAGCGGCGCGCGTTCATCGCGGCCGATCGCACGCGCGCTTGCACGGATGGCGTCGAGGCCGATCAGCGAGCGCTCGACCTCTTCGTAAAGCAGGAACGCGCGGTGAGTCGGCGTGACGCGCGGGCCTTTACGCTCGAACAGCGGATAACCGATCTCCTGTTCGAGGTCCTGGATCGTGCGGGTGACACCCGGCTGTGAGCGGCCAAGCAGACGGCCGGCCGCCGTGATGCTGCCGGCCGACATCACCGCCGAAAATGCTTCGAGTTGATGCAACTCCATCCGCGATCCTGGTCGAATGCCGATCATGTGATGGCTGCATTTTAGGGGGTGTTGAATGCGTAGGTCTTATAATAAATTTCGCTAATGAATTCGCCCACCAGGCAATAGGTGCACGTTTCACTGAGGCACGCCGGCTCCCCGGCAACTCGACACATTGACAACCTGAGCGCGCAAAAGCCTGCCGCGTAAGGCCGGCAGCCGGCATCGGCGCCTGCTCGATCAATCGGAGCGCGGCTTGCAAGCAGATCGGCGCAAATGCTTTTCGCACCCGGACAAATAAGCTTTGCTGCTTATCTTCGTTGGGACGACTTCTAGCGACATGGTTACATCGCTCAACTTTATCGATGAGCATGGAATGGGTATGTCGAATACGTTGAATCAAACGAAGCGCCGGACTGCTACACGGTGGCGCCGAGTGGTGAAACTCTGCACGATGGTGTTAGGCGCTGCATTGGCGTCGTCGTCGGGCGCGGCGCATGCAGCGGCTGATCCATACTGGGTCGGTGTAACCGGGCCGCTGAGCGGGCAGGACGCGCAATACGGCGAGCAGTGGCAGCGTGGGTTCGATCTTGCGCTCGAACAGATCAACGCCACCGGCGGCATCAACGGCCATCCGCTCAATTACGATTTCGAAGACAGCCGCAGCGATCCGCGCCAGGCTGTGTCGATCGCGCAGAAATTCGTCGACGATAAACGTATCCTGCTCGAACTCGGCGACCTGTCGAGCGGTGCCTCGATGGCGGCCTCGCCGATCTATCAACGCGGTGGTCTGGTGCAGTTCGGCTTCACGAACTCGCACCCTGATTTCACGAAAGGTGGTGACTATATGTGGAGCACCGCGATCAGCCAGGCCGAAGAGCAACCGATGCTGGCGCACTACGTGACCACCGGCCTCGGCTTCAAGAAAATAGCCGTGCTCTATCTGAACACCGACTGGGGCCGCACCAGCAAGGACATCTTCGCGAAAGCGGCAACTGCGAACGGCGCTCAAGTGGCCGCTGCCGAAGGCTATCAGCCGAACGAAAAAGATTTTCGCGCCACACTCACGCGTGTGCGCAGTGCGAATCCGGATTCGATCGTGCTGATCTCGTACTACTCGGACGGCGCGCAGATCGTGCGTCAGGCGCGTACTGCCGGCGTGCATCTGCCGATTGCCGCGGTCGGCTCGGTCTATTCGCCGAAGTTTCTCGATCTAGGCGGCGACGCGGTCAACGGCGTCTATACGGAATCGAACTTTTTCCCGGGCGATCCGCGCCCCGAAGTGCAAAACTTCGTGCAGCGCTACCGCGCGAAGTACCACGCCGAGCCGGACACCTTCGCCGCGCGTGCATACGACGCGATGATTCTGGCTGGCGAAGTGATCCGCCGTTACGGCGCGAACCGCACAGCGGTGCATGACGGCTTCGCACGGATCGACAACGTGCCGAGCGTGATCTTCGGCACATTCCATTTCGATCCGCAGACGCGGCGCGTGGCCGGTGCGAAGAATCTCGACCTGGTGGTGCAGGATGGCAAGTTTGCGCTGTGGAATGGCGTGGCCGCCGTGGGTGCGCAATGATCCACGACCCGATCGAAGAACAGGACTCAACGTACAGGATTGAACAGCAATGACGGCGTGGTTCGACTATACGGTCAACGGTTTGATCGTCGGCAACATCTATGCGCTGCTGGCGGTCGGCCTCGCGCTGATCTTCGGCGTCTCGCATCTGATCAACTTCGCGCATGGTTCCGTCTACATGGTCGGCGGCTTTATCGGCTGGCTGTGCCTGACGCGGCTCGGCTTGCCGCTGCCGGTTGCGTTGCTGGCGACCGTCGGCGGTTGCGCGTTGCTCGGCGTGCTGATCGAGCGCATCGGGCTGCGGCCGCTGCAGGGCGCCGCGCGCATCGCACCGCTGCTGGCGACCATCGGCATCAGCTTCGTGCTCGATCAGCTCGCGCAGATCGTGTTCGGCCCGGATCCGCGTCCGGTGCCGAGCACCTTGCCGGAATGGACGTTCACCATCGGCGGCGCGACGCTCGGTTCGCTCGACGTGCTGATCGCCGCGATCGGAATCGGCGCCGCGGGC
>JBEKNG010000852.1:0-2880 GCA_049523075.1 Paraburkholderia sp. | reverse complement strand
CTTCAAACGGGTGGTCGTCAAAGTCGAGGCTGCGCACTCGCGTGTACGGCGGAATCGCATGGATGCGCCGCTCGCGTCCGGCGCCGAACAACTGTAGCGCGGCGTTCATATGCATCTTCGGATTGTCGAACTTCGGAATCGGCGAGGGCGACGTCAGGTAGCGCTCGTTGACGATCACCGGATAGTCGTAAGTCGTGGCAATGCTGCCGTGATGCACGATGTCTTCGTACAGCTTCACGCTGATCAGGCCGTAATCGGCTAACGCATGCAGCTTTTTGCATTCGGCGACGCGCGGTTCGAGCCGGTATAACGGCTCGGGCATCGGCACCTGATAAACAAGGATCTGCTTGTCGGTGAGCGGCGTTTCGGGAATCCGGTGACGGGTCTGCACGATCGTCGCTTCAGACGTACGGCGCGTCGTCGTCACGCCGGTGGTGCGCGCAAAGAAGCGGCGGATATTGACCGCGTTGGTGGTTTCGTCCGAGCCTTGGTCGATCACCTTCAACGTATCGCTGCGGCCAATGATTGCCGCGGTCACCTGGATACCGCCTGTGCCCCAGCCGAACGGCAACGGCATTTCGCGCGAGGCAAACGGCACCTGATAACCCGGTACCGCGACCGCTTTCAACAACGAGCGGCGGATCATCCGCTTGGTCTGTTCGTCGAGATAGGCGAAGTTGTAGCCTTCAGCCGCGCTGTCGTACGTCGCGCTGGCCAGTTGAGTTTCGGGCGCGTTCATGCCGCTTGCTCCTCTTGATCGTGGCCGGTGTCCGGTTGCGAGGTTTGCGCCGCTTCGGACGTGTGTGGCGTTTGTGCGGTCTGTGCCGTTTGCGCAGCATGTTCCGCACGCAAGCGCCGCACGAGGTCGAGCTCGGCCTGAAAGTCGACGTAGTGGGGCAGTTTCAGATGCTGGACGAAGCCGGACGCTTCGACGTTATCGCTATGCGACAGCATGAATTCGATATCCTGAGTCGGCGATGCCAGCGTTTCGCCGAGTTCTTCAGCACGCAGCGCGCGGTCTACCAGTGCCATTGCCATTGCCTTGCGTTCCGAATGGCCGAAGGCGAGGCCATAGCCTTGCGTGAAGGTGGGCGGCACTTCGGTGCTGCCGGCGAACTGGTTGATCATCTGGCATTCGGTAATGTCGATCTCACCGATTTCCACCGCTTCGCCGAGTTCGTCGAGTTCCATCTCGACCGTCACTGAGCCGAAACGGATCTCGCCCGCAAATGGGTGCGAGTGAGCGTAGCCGCGCTGCGTCGCATAGCCCATCGCCAGCAGGAAACCCTCATCGCCGCGGGCCAGATTCTGCAAACGCGTCGCACGGCTCGCCGGAAACGCAAGCGGCTCGCGCGTCAGGTCGCGGGGTTCGGAAGCGTCGGACAGCGGCGTTTCCTGTTCGATCAGGCCTTCCTTGTTGAGCAGCGTGACCACACGCGGCATGGATTCAGGGGCCTCTTGAAGCGCAGCATGCTGTTGTGCGACTTGAGCGCTCGAGTCGCCGCCGTCGGTCTGCGCTTCAGCCATCAGCTTGAAATCCAGCAGACGCTGCGTGTAATCGTAAGTCGCGCCGAGTAACTGTCCACCCGGCAGATCCTTGAACGTGGCAGAAATGCGGCGCTCGACCACCATGGCTTCGCTATCGAGCGGCTGCGTGTAGCCGAAACGCGGCAATGTCGTGCGATAGGCGCGCAGCAGGAAGATCGCTTCTACCAGATCGCCGGCGGCCTGTTTGATCGCGAGCGCCGCGAGATCTTCGTCGTACACCGAACCTTCGGTCATTACGCGAGCCACCGAGAGGCGCAACTGCTCGCGAATCTGCCCCACGCTCAACTCAGTAAGCCGCGTATCGCCGCGGCGCGACTTGTCGAGCAGACGCCACGATGCTTCGATCGCGCGCTCCCCACCCTTGACGGCAACGTACATCAGTTCACCTTCGCTTGAGTTGTGCGCGGCAGGCCGATCAGCGTGCTGCCGCAGACGAGATAGCAATCGATACCGCAAGGAAACAGCGGCGCAAGGCTGGCGCGCTCGCGCCAGAAATGTTCAGGCAGACCGACTGGCGAAATAGTCGCGGTGTGCTCGATGCCAGGGCCACTCAGTACGATCTGTGGTCCACCGCTCAATGCATCGACGCGGATCAGCAAGGTCACCGACTGTTCCGGCGTTTCCGCCGCGCCGAGCGAGAAGTGCTCGAGTTCCGGCAACAACGCGGCGTCATGGATATAAGCAAACGCAGCGTCATGCGCGTCGTCGACAAGGGGTGCACCGGTATGAAAACGTAGCGCTGAGGCCAATGCCGCGTCGGGCTGCGCGAGCCACACGGGTGTCGAGTAGTCGCACAACGTCAGCAGTGCCGCCAGCGCAGCCAGATCGGCGCGCGAGCGGTGCGTACCCGTTGCCTGCGCCGCGGGCAGAACGTTTTCCACCACACCGACCGTGCCCGGCCGCGATAGCGCATCGAGCAGCGTGCGGAACACCGCCTGAGTGTCGTGGACCGGATCAGTAAACCCCGGTGCGAGCGTGGAAAGGGCAATCTGTGAGGGGTTCATCGCGGTTTTCGTCAGGTTGTCCATCAGTCGCCCCGCACCATCGTAAAGAATTCGACGCGTGTCGAAGCGGCTTCTTGCCGGCGTGATGCGCGCTGCGCCGCAAGCTGGGCAGCGAGCGGTTCGATCAATTGACCGTGGAGGTGAGCATGCTGCTCGGGTAATTGCAGCAGCGCATCGGCGAGCGCGGCCAGTTCGGCGCGGAGGCGGTCGCGACCCAGGTGACAGGCAACGCCGACCGGCGCGTGCTCAGCCGGGCTACGCAAGCGAAGCGTGGCGCGGGTAACGGTGGCTTCGCCGAGATTGAAGGCGTCGCCGCTACCGCCGATGC
>JBEKNG010000851.1:0-2880 GCA_049523075.1 Paraburkholderia sp. | reverse complement strand
ACCGGCATCTTGTGCGGCGCGGCTGCGCAGCGCACACACGTGCGAGCTGAAATGCGTAGTCGTGACGATCACCGGGACGCGTCCGGCAACGTGTTCGAGCACCACATGCATCAAGGTGCTGCGCTCGTCGTCGGAGAGCGCGAACTGCTCGGAAAAATTCGCGAGGATGCACAGGCCATTTGAGCCCGCATCGATCATGAAGTCGATGCAGCGTTTCTGGCCTTCGAGGTCGAGGCGCCCTTCATCGTCGAAGATGGTTGGCGCGACGGGAAACACGCCGCGATACGATGTCTGGCTGGATGCTTGATTCATGATGTTTCGATCTCCCTGGCGATAGATTGACGATTGAATGACGATGGCCTGGAGAGGAATCAGGTGATAGCGCCGATTTGCCACGGCACGAATTCGTTCTGGCCGTAGCCGTGAATCTCGCTGCGCGAGAGCGTGCCGGAGGCGGTGCCGAGCATCAACTGGAACAGTTCGGCGCCCATCTCTTCAATCGACTTCTGGCCGCTCAGAATCGAGCCGCAATTCAGGTCTATGTCTTCCTGCTGACGGTTCCAGAGGGCATCGTTGGTGGCGATCTTGAGCGAAGGCGTGGGCGCGCAGCCGTAAGCTGAGCCGCGTCCGGTCGTGAAGCAGATCAGGTTGGCGCCGCCCGCCACCTGGCCAGTCGCGGAGATCGGGTCGTAGCCAGGCGTATCCATGAAGACGAGGCCCTTCGCGTCCACATGCTGTGCGTATTCGTAGACCTCGACCAGATTCGTATGGCCCGCCTTGGCGATCCCGCCAAGCGATTTTTCGAGCACGGTCGTAAGGCCGCCCGCTTTGTTGCCGGCCGACGGATTGTTGTTCATCGCCGCGTTATGGCGAGCGCAGTACTCTTCCCACCAGCGGATGCGGGCGACGAGCTTTTCGCCGACCTCGCGCGTCACTGCGCGGCGCGTCAGCAGATGCTCCGCTCCGTAAATTTCCGGCGTTTCGGAGAGGATGGCGGTCCCGCCATGCGCGACCAGCAGATCCACCGCGGCGCCGAGCGCCGGATTGGCTGAGATGCCGGAGTAGCCATCCGACCCGCCGCACTGCAAGCCGACCACCAGATGTGCGGCGGACATCGGCTGGCGGTTGACCTTGTTGGATTCGGCCAGCATGCCCTTCACGAGTTCGATCCCGCGTGCGACGGTTTTGGCGGTGCCGCCGGTTTCCTGAATGTTGAAGGTTTTCAGGAACTCGGCTTCCTTGAGCCCTTGCGTCTCCATGAGGCGCGAGATCTGGTTGGTTTCGCAGCCCAGTCCGATCACCAGCACGCCGGCGAAGTTCGGATGCGCGGCATACCCGCCGAGCGTGCGTTGCAGGATGGCCAGCCCTTCGCCCTCGGGATCCACCGCGCAACCGACGCCATGCGTCAGCGCCACGACGCCGTCGACATTCGGAAACGGCGCCAGCACTTCAGGGTGAATGTCGCGGCGGAAGTGATCGGCAATGGCGCGGGCGACGGTGGCCGAGCAGTTCACCGAAGTCAGCACGCCAATGTAGTTGCGCGTGGCAATCCGGCCATCAGCACGCACGATGCCGTTGAAGGTAGCGGGCGTGCTGGCTATAGGCGTGGCTTTTGTGTCGGCGCAGAACGCGTAGTCGCGGGCGAACTCGCCCATCGCGACGTTGTGCGTGTGAACGTGTTCGCCCACTGCGATCGGCCGGCTGGCAAAACCGATGATCTGGCCGTAGCGGCGCACCGCCTCGCCCTCGGCAATGGCGCGCACGGCCACCTTGTGACCCGGCGGAATCAGGCCCGAAACCGTGACGCCTTCGCCAGGCAAAACCGTACCGCCGATCAGCTGGCTGCGCGCGATGACGACATCGTCGCGGCTGTGCAGGCGGATTGCAGGGGGCGGTGTCACGGGGGACAGGGTGACGACGCTGGCGTCGTCGCTGATGGATGGCATGTCGAATCCTTCTCTATGGCGCAGCGCAAACCGGGGTAGCCGCGCGGCGTGCGCGCCCCGGCAGGGCGGGTTGGTTGTCTCCGGCACCGACTATACGACGGCCTGTTCCGGCCTGTATAGTGAATTGTTTCCATGCCGTGATCACTTTTACGACTCACATGAAAAATACGCTGAACGTGCTGCTCTCGCGCTTGCGCATGAAGCAGTTGCAACTGCTGATTGCGCTCGACGACCACAAGTCGCTGCACAAGGCGGCGGGCGCGATGGCCATGACGCAGTCGGCGGCGAGCAAGGCGCTGCAGGAATTGGAGTCAATGCTGGAAGCACCGCTCTTCGAGCGTTCGAAGAGCGGCATGATCGCCAACCAGTTCGGCCATTGCGTGATCCGCTATGCACGGCTGCTGGCGACGGATTTGACCTCGCTGTGTCAGGACATTGCTGAAATCCGCTCGGGGCGGGGCGGTCGTCTGGCGATCGGCGCGATCATGGGCGCAATTCCGGACGCCGTCGTGCCGGCGCTCAACACGCTGCATGCGAGCCAGCCGAATCTCTCGATCGAGATTGTCGAAGACACGAGCGCCCGGATGCTGCTGCAACTGGACGAGGGGCGCCTCGATCTGGTGATCGGGCGCGCCGCGGTCAGCGCCGATCCTTCCAGATATCAATACCAGTCGCTGGGTGACGAGCCGTTGTCGGTGGTCGTGGGTAACAGCCATCCGCCGATGTCGCGCAAGGATCTGAGCCTGCGTGATCTGACCGGACACCGCTGGGTGACGTATCCGAGCCATATGCCGCTGCACGCGCTGCTGGAGCGCGAAATGGACCTGGCCGGCATGAGCATGCCCGTCAGTCCGATCTCGACCGCGTCGACCTTCGTGACGGTTGCCCTGCTTCAGCAGGCTGCGGATCTGGTGTCGGTCTTGCCGACCGGCAT
>JBEKNG010000850.1:0-2893 GCA_049523075.1 Paraburkholderia sp. | reverse complement strand
CTGCGAGCCGCCGAGCGAGTCGTACGCCTGGACCGAGGTCGAGTAGTTGTAAGTCGACGAGCTGTTGGCGTTGAATGTGGTCGGAGTCGGCGTCACCGCCACCGAATCGCCGTTCACCGGCGTACCCGTTAGCGTGACCGACTGGCCGCTGCCCAACGTAATGGCTGTGCCAGACGTATAGGTTCCGCTGCTGTCGTTAGCGGCATTGTCGGCGTCGGTGACCGTGTAGGTCGTCACTCCACCAGTCACAGTGAAGTTGACCGTGTAGTTGTCGGCATTCGACCCAGCCGAAGCGGTCGTAATCGTCGCTCCGCTGCTCGCCAGCGTCGAGCCAGTGCCCGTGGTGAGCGCCACTCCCGGCGTGCCCAGCATCAGCGGGTCCTGCGAGTTCAGGTTGAGCTGCGCGGTAATGCTAGTGGTCGTCGCCGGCGCGATGTTGGCGGTCGGCACGGTCAGCGGCACAGTCTGCGCGGTATTGATAACGCCGGCGGCATTCGCCGCATAGCCCATCAGTTGCAGCCCTTCGGCATTCACGATCTGGCCGGTGCTGTTCAGCTGAAACACGCCGTTGCGCGAATACGTGAGCGAGCCGTTGTCCGACATCTGGAAGAAGCCGTTGCCGTTGATCGCGACGTCCAGCGCCTGGCCAGTCGTATCGATTGTGCCCTGCGAGAACTGCTGTTGCACTTCGGCGAGCTGCGTGCCGATACCAATCTGGTTGTTGACGGACGTCGCGACCGAATTCGCGTACATATCGGCGAACACCGCGGTGCCGCTCTTGAAACCGACCGTGTCCGCGTTGGCGATGTTGTTGCCAATCACGTCGAGATCGTTCTCTGCAGCCGACAGGCCGCTCAAACCTTGCTGATAACCCATGACGGTCTCCGTTCCGGGAAATGTCTAAATCTGGTTGAACTGATTGCTTAGAGGACTGCCGCGACCGAAGTCAGGGGGACCGTATTGCCGTTCGACAGCACGAGGCTCGGTGCACCGCCCGTGCCCTGCACGACGCTCTCGACCGTACCGGGGGTCAGCGTGGTGGCGGTACCCGCGGCGCCGTTCACGACGCCCGTTGCGGTGATCGTGTAAGTGCCGGTCGGCAGCGCGGCGCCCGACGAATCGACCGGCGTCCACGAAATCGGCACGGTGCCGGCTGGCTGCGCGCCAAGATTGATCGTGTTGACAATCTGGCCTGCCGAGTTCACGACGTTGACCGTCATGTCCGACGCCGCGGAGGCGAGCTGCACGCCGAAATTGGTCGCCGTGCCGCTCGTCACGGAAATGGAGTTGCCCGGAGCCAGCACGCTGGAACCGAGTAGCAGCGCAGCCTGCGAGGTCTGGCCCGCGTTGATCTGGGTGGACAGCGAGCTGAGCGACGTGTTCAACTGGCTGATGCCCGTCACAGTATCGATCTGCGCGATCTGCGAGGTCATCTGCGAGCTGTCCATCGGGTTGGTCGGATCCTGGTTCTGCATCTGCGTAATGAGCAGTTGCAAGAAGGTGGTTTGCAGGTTCGCGCCCGCCGAACTGCTCCCGGCGCTGCCCGTCGCGCTTGTCGCCGAGCTGGTGCCGTTCATCGTGTCGAGCAGCGTTGACGAGACCGTCGTCCCGTTGTTGCCGATAGTGGTTGAAGTGGTCAAGGAGGTCTCCTCAGGTTCCGATCGTGAGTGTTTTCAGCATCAGCTGCTTTGCCGTTTCCAGAGTCTCGACGTTCGCCTGGTACGCGCGCGACGCTGAGATCATGTTGACCATTTCTTCCACCGGATCGACGTTCGGCATCGTCACGTAGCCATTCGCGTCGGCCGCAGGGTTGCCCGGGTCGTAAGTGGTCTTCATCGGCGTCGGGTCGTCCACCACCCCCGTCACCTGTACGCCGCCCACCTGCTGGCCGGAGGCGGAACGCGCGCCACCGATCGGGTTGACCGCAAACACGACCTGCTTGGCCCGGTACGGCTGGCCGTCGGGACCGGTGGTACTGTCGGCGTTCGCCAGGTTCGACGCTGTCACGTTGAGGCGCTGTGACTCGGCCGACATGGCTGAACCAGCGACCGTGAAAATGTTCATCAGGGATGGCATGGTTTCTCTGACCTCTCCTGCCGGCAGGTTCCGGCTTGGTTGATTCCCGTGGCGTGGTTTTTAGCGGTTACATCCAGCGTCTGCGGGTCGCCGCGTCATGGCTCGATCAGGAGCCGGACGTGATCGCCGACAGCATCGTTTTGATATCGCTCGACACTTCCGTCATGGTCGATTCGAAATGCAGCGAGTTATCGGCGAACTGCACGCGCTCCGTGTCGAGGTCCACCGTGTTGCCGTCGAGTGACGGTTGCGTCGGAATGCGGTACTGCAATTGGCCGTAGTTGTCGCTTGGGCCGCCGGTTGCGATCAGGCTCGCCTTGCCGGCCATGTGGCCCGGCTCGTCCGAAGCCATCGTCATGCCGGTCGTGACATCGGCGGGTTGCGTCATGGTCAGCGTCGAGCTGTTCGATGCGCCGGTGCCGGTGCTGCTGCCCGTACTTCTCAGCGCGCCCGCGAGGGTCGACGAGAAATCGACATCACGCGCCTGGTAGTTCGGCGTGTCGGCGTTCGCGATGTTTGACGACAGCAGTTCCTGCCGGTACGAGCGGACATCAAGCGCCTGACGGCTAAAGGCAAATTCGGCATCGAGTTTGTCGAGCATGGAAATCTCCGGATAACGTTCCCGCGTCTGGCGCGCAATCAGCGAGCACACAACCTACGGCGACCCAAAAGGGCTTTTTGCATGAGATGCATCTTAGGCGGACCGTGCAAGCGGCAATCGCCGGAATAACCGGGGAAGGTTGCCTCTATTCAACGTTTGCGCCGAAAGCCTCATCACTAGAATGCAACTCGTACCGTTGTCTCACGCTGGAGATTC
>JBEKNG010000849.1:0-2893 GCA_049523075.1 Paraburkholderia sp. | reverse complement strand
CCGTGATTGCCGATTTCCCATTCCCCGCCGGCGCGCCGCACCAGCCGTTCGACGATTGCCAGCCCCAGCCCGCTATGGCCATTGCCGCCGCGAGCCGGATCGAGCCGCACGAACGGCCGGCTCGCGTTGATCAGGTCCTGCGCCGCAATCCCGCCGCCATTGTCCTGAACGGACAAGGTGTAGCCCGCCGAGGTGCGGGCCGTTGCCACCACGACCGGCGGGGCGCCGTAGGCATGCGCGTTATCGAGCAGGTTTGAAAGAATGCGGTCGAGCGTGGCGGCCGGCAGCAGGAAGCCGGGGCCCGCCTTCAGGTCGGTCAGAACGCTGGCCGCACCCGCCGCCACCGCCCGGTAGCTGCGCACGACGCGCTCGCACTGCGCATCGACCTCGAAGGCCTCGCTCCGATCGGCGCCGTCGTGCGCGAACACCAGAAACTGCTCGACGATATGCGTCATCGAATCGACGTCGCGCACCACACCGTCACGCACCTTGGCCTCGTCCATCATCTCGGCGCGTAGCCGCAGCCGCGCCAGTGGCGTCTTCAGGTCATGCGCGACGCCCGCGAGCATCACCGCACGATCGTTTTCCGTGCGCGCCACTTCCTGGACCATCTGATTAAAGCCATGGGTCAACTGACGCAATTCGCGCGGCCCGCGCTCCGGCACCGGCGGCACCGGTTGGCCACGGCCAAAGCGGGCGACCGCGCTGGCAAGCGAGCGCAACGGCTGCTGCAATTGCCATGCGGCAAAGAGCGCCGCCATCACGGCAAATGTAAAGATGATGGTGAGCCACAGCACCATGCGGTCCACGGAACGCGGCGGACGCAGCGGCTGAACCGGCACGACGATCCAGTTGCGATCGCTTGCCTGGCGTACCCACAGCGTAGGCGGCTTACCAGGATCGCCGAGGCGCACCTGGGTGCCGGGCGGCATGCGGTCGCGCACGTCGTCCAGAAAATGGTCAAGCGGCGTATTCGAGTCCTCTTGCACCGGCGGCACGTCCTTGCTCGCCGGGTCGACGAGGCGCACCCGCGAAGGCAACGGCTGATCGGGCGTATGCAAGACGTGCTGACGCACCGCGTCAACAAGGAAGGTGGCCTCTTCTACGGCATAGCGGTTCTGAAACTGGCTGCGCTCGAGGCGAAACAGCGCATACCCCGCGAAATGCGACAGCAGCAGCACCCCGACGACCAGCAACGCCAGCCGCCCAAACAGTGAATCAATGGGTCGGCGCATGCTGTTCGCCATCCGGCACGAACACATAACCGCGGCCGCGAACGGTCTGGATAAAGCGCGGAGTGGACGGATCGGTTTCAAGGATGCGGCGCAGACGCCAGACCTGCACGTCGATGCCGCGGTCGGTGCCGTCATATTCCGGACCATGCAGCAATTCGAGCAGGCGCTCGCGGGTGAGCGTGCGCATTGGGTGATTAACGAAGATCTTGAGGAGCGCGAACTCACTGCCTGACAAGGTCAGCGGCTTGTCTTCGAGATTCAGGGTGCGTGACTGGAAGTCCAGCGTAAAACGCCCGAACGTAAATGGTTCGCGCTGCTCAGGAGCGGCCGCCGAGGGCAGCGTGCGGCGGCGCCGCAGCACGGCCTGCACGCGCGCGAGCAGTTCGCGCGGATTGAACGGCTTGCCGAGGTAGTCGTCTGCGCCCAGTTCGAGGCCGACGATGCGGTCCACGTCGTCGGCACGCGCCGTCAGCATGATCACCGGGATGTCATCACCTGCGGCGCGCAGCTTGCGCAGCGCCGTCAGGCCGTCCACACCCGGCATCATCAGGTCGAGCACGATCAGATCGGGGCGCTCGCGCTCCAGCCGCCGCTCGAGTGAGCCGGCGTCGTGCAGCACCGACACCTCAATGCCCTGGCGGGCCAGATAGTCGCGCAGCAGGTCGCGGAGTTCGAGGTCGTCATCGACGACAAGTATTTGAGTAGCCATGAGATGAAGTTTAACGCGCAGGAGGTGGGGTTTCCGGGCCGGACACCCCTCAAAGGGTTACCGGGTGTTACGGCGAAAGGCGCCAGTAATGTCGCGTAATAGCCACACGCGCTCAGGTAACACAGCGCGCTTCGCGGGTCTTTACGCTGTGTCTTACCGAATGCATCCCGTCCTGTGTTGCCGTGTTTGCATCGTCGGCTATTCCATTATAAGGAGCCACTCATGTCTACAAAAATGTCACGCTTCGTCGCCGTCGCCGCAGCATCGCTTGCTATTGGTCTCGGCGCTTATGCCGCTCAACCCGATGGTCAGGGCGGCCCCGGGGGCCCGGGGGGCTGGCACCACCATGGTCATTTCAAGGAAGAACTAGCCAAGTTGCACAGCCAGCTGAACCTGAGCCCGGAGCAGGAAAAGCAGTGGCAAACCGCACTCGACACGATGAAGCAGAATCGTGAAGCCGGGCGCGCCGCTCACAAGCAGCTGCACGACCAGCTGAAGTCACTGCAACAGCAGCCGATCCTCGATCTGAACGCCCTGCACGATCTCCATCAGAAGGCTGAAGAGCAGAACCACCAGTTGCGCGAACAGACCGTGGCAGCCTGGCTCAACTTCTACAACGGCCTGAACGACAAGCAGAAGACCATCGTCAGCACGGCCCTCAAGCAGCGTTGGGCCAAGATGGAAGCTCGCCACGAAAAGATGCGTGAGCATTGGCAACATCATCAGGGCGCAGCATCGGCCCCGGCAGCTAACCAGTAAGTTAGTGCTGCCAACGCATGGCCAGCGCGCTACGGGGCGCCGGCCGTGCAACAGAAACGCCACGGAAGTCTCTTCCGTGGCGTTTCTGTTTGCGCAGGATACCAAAGCGGCATGGCGTTCTCCCCTGCCCGCTCAATCGCTCCTTCGCTCAGCTATCTAGCGAGCCGAGGTCGAACACCAGCACCTCGGC
>JBEKNG010000848.1:0-2895 GCA_049523075.1 Paraburkholderia sp. | reverse complement strand
CCAGCACAATGCCCTCACGCAGTACGACAAACAACGCCAGATAGCTTTCGCGTCCGAGAAACTCGAGATCGATCACCATCGAATCGAGCACTTCGGGCAACGCCTCAACCGCGGCATAGATCTCACTGGTGCCCATGCGTAAGCCACTACGGTTGATCGTGGCGTCGCTGCGGCCATAGATCGTGCACGCGCCGTCCGCGTCGATCCTGAGCCAGTCCCCGTGACGCCACACGCCGGGGTAGACGTCGAAATAGCTCGAAAGGTAGCGGGCATTGCCTGCGTCACCCCAGAAATACAACGGCATGGCGGGAATGGGACGCGTGCATACCAGTTCGCCTACTTCGCCAATCACCGCTTGCCCTGCGTCGTTCCAGGCCTCGACTGCGGCGCCTAGTTGGCGGCACTGCATCCGTCCCGGCACCTGCGGAAGTTCACGGTTGCCGGTGATGAAATTGCCGCTCAGATCGGTTCCGCCGGAGATATTGAGCCACCAGATGTCCGGTGTACCGATGGCGGCGAATTGCGCGGTGCCCCAGCGCTGCACGTCTTCCGGCAGCGGCGAGCCGGTCGTGCCGATGGCGCGCAACCGTGAGAGGTCACCGCAATTGGCCAGCGACAGGGCCGCCTTCATGCAGTTGCCGTGGAAAGCTGCGCCAGCGCCGAGGATCGTGACCCTGTGACGAGCGGCGAAGCGCCACAGCACGCCCCAGTCCGGGTGCTCCTTGCTGCCGCTGGGACTACCGTCGTAGAGGCAAATCGTCGTGCCGGCCAGCAAACCCGAAATCTGCACATTCCACATGATCCAGCCGGTTGAGGTGTACCAGTGGAAACGTTCGCCGTGGTTGTTGCTGCCATAGCTCGCGCCATAGTCGGTGTGCAGCACGACGCTCAGCCCGGTTACCAGAACGCCGCCGTGGCTTTGCACGATGGCTTTGGGCAGGCCTGTGGTGCCGCTCGAATAGACCACCCACAATGGATGATCAAACGGCAACCACTCGGGGACAAAGTCCGCAGTGGCGGCATCGTCGCGTGCGACGGTATCGGCGAAGCTCAGTGCGTCCGACACTCGCGATGCTGCATGGGCCGTTTCCAGCACGATTAGCGTGTGCACGTTCGGCAGTGCCGCACGCAGCAAGGTCACGACCTGGCTTCGATCCATCGAACGGCCCGCGTAGCGGATACCATCGGCGGCGATCAGCACGCGTGGCTCGATTTGACGGAAGCGGTCGATGACAGCTTGCAGCCCCATGTCGGGCGCGCACACACTCCACACTGCCCCGATGCTGCTGCAAGCCAGAAACGCCACCACGGTCTCAGGCACGTTGGGCAAATAAGCGACTACGCGATCGCCACGTTGCACGCCTTGCCCTCGTAAGGTCATCGCGAGCGCGGCCACCTGTCGCTTCAGTTCGGACCACCCCAGCTCTCTGATCCAGCCCTGCTCGTCCTCGCTAACAATTGCAGCCATGCCCGCCGCATGCGCGGCGTCCACATGCCGAAAAACCTGGTGCGCGTAGTTCACCTGTGCGCCAGGAAACCAGCGCGCGCCCGGCATACGCTCCTCGGCCAGTACCGCGCTGTAGGGTGTCGGCGATTGCACGCCACCGTACTCCCAGACGCTCGCCCAGAATGCGTCGAGATCCGTGACCGACCAGCGCCAAAGTGCATCGTACGAATCGAACGACAGGCCACGGGTTCGCTGCAACCAGTCCTGGTACAGGCGGATTTGAGGAATACCGGTGGCACTAACGGGCCGGCTTTCGGCGAGAGAATCTGCTTGGCTCATATTTTCGGTTGGCAATAAAACAGCGCTAAACCTCCAGCCACTCCTTGCGAACCTGCGCATTGGCCTTCAGCTCGGCAGGCGTCCCTTCGAATACGATGTTTCCGTGACCCATGACATAGACGCGCTGCGAGATGTCTAGCGCAATGGCGAGCTTCTGCTCGATCAGCAGCACCGACACACCGCGCTCCTTCAGCGCTTGTAGATATCGGGCGACCAACGCCACCAGCTTCGGTGCGAGACCTTCCGTAGGCTCGTCGATCAGGATCAGGTCCGGGTCGCCCATCAGCGTGCGGCACAGTGTCAACATCTGCTGCTCGCCACCTGAGAGCACGCCCGCTGCGGTATTCTCGCGCTCCTTCAGGCGCGGGAACATCCCGTACATCTCCGCGAGCGTCCAGCGTGGTTTGCGATGGCGCCGGCTGCGTTTCTCCCCTAGCAGCAGATTCTGGCGCACGGTCAGCGTGGGGAAGATGTCACGATTCTCGGGAACGTAACCGATGCCCAACTGGGCGATCTCAAAGGTGCGGCGCCCGAGGATCTCCTCATCGCGAAAGCGCACCGAACCCGCAGCCTTAACCATCCCGAGGATGGTCTTAGCCATGGTGGAGCGCCCTACTCCGTTGCGCCCGAGCAAGGTGACGATCTCGCCCTCGTCGACATGCACGTCGACGCCTTGTAGAATGTGGCTCTTGCCGTAATAGGCGTGCAGGCCTTGCACGTCGAGCATAAGCTGGGTCATCAGTGCGCTCCCTCGGTAGAGCTTTCGTCGAGGGAAGTGCCTAGATAGGCCTCCTTGACCTTGCTATTGTTGCGGATCGCCTCGGGCGTATCCGTCGCAATGACCTCGCCATAGACCAGCACCGAGATGCGGTCCGCGAGACCAAATACGACGCCCATGTCGTGCTCGACCATCACCAGCGTCTTGCCCACCGTGACAGTGCGAATCAACTCCACTGCCTGATCTGATTCCGACCGGCTCATGCCCGCTGTGGGTTCGTCGAGCAGGATCACCTCGGCACCGCCGGCGATGGTGATGCCAATCTCCAGCGCGCGCTGTTCGGCGTAAGTCAGGAGGCTCGCCTGAGTGTCGCGGCGGCGCTGGAGCCCGA
>JBEKNG010000847.1:0-2899 GCA_049523075.1 Paraburkholderia sp. | reverse complement strand
AAGGGCGCGGACGGGACAGTTCCGTCAATTCGAGGGGGCCGTGGTAACGGTTGAGTACGAGGGCGTGCATGGACATGGTGATCTCCTTCCCGTTGAGTCTGCGCCGTGACAGGACCATACTCGTTCATGCGAAAAGGTATGTAAATCAACATTAAAGAATGTCGGTCAAACAGAAATGAATGGACAAAACCTGGAATGGAGTGACGTGCGTATCTTCCTCGCCATTGCCCGCACTGGCACGCTAGGCGCGGCGGCGAGGCAAACCGGCCAGACCCAGCCGACCATGGGCCGGCGTCTGCGCGCGCTCGAGGAGGCGACGGGACACGAGTTGTTCCAGCGCACCCGCGACGGTTTCGTCCTGACCGACGAGGGCTCGGCGGTGCTGGCCTACGCCGAGCGAATGGAAGAGGAAGCGCTTGGCTTTACGCGAGCGCTGGCCGGCAAGGACGCCCAACTGACGGGCTTGCTGCGCGTGTCGTCATCGGACTGGTTCGGGATCCACGTGCTGACGCCGGTGTTTGCGCGGTTCCTGGCACAGCACCGGGGCGCGTCGATCGAACTGGTGACGGACTCGCGCCGCTACAACCTCGCACGCCGCGAGGCGGATCTGGTGTTTCGCATCACGCCGTTCGACGAGGCCGATGTCATCCAGCGCAAGCTGATGCATATGAATTACGCGTTGTACGGACGCCTGGATCTCGTCGCCCCGCAGGCGGGCGACGGGGACGGCCACACGCTGATCACGATGGACAGCGCTTTCGGCACGCTGCCCGATGTGGCGTGGGTCAAGCGCATGCTGCCGAACGCGCGGATCGCCTTTGGCAGCAACAACCGCGGCGCGCAGGCGCGGATGTGTGCCGAAGGTGGCGGCTTTGCGGTGCTTCCGTGTCTGCTCGGCGACACGACCGCCGGACTGCGGCGTATTGATCTGGGCGAGGCGCCGCCGGGCCGCGACGTCTGGTTCGGCTACCACCGCGACCTGCGCCGGGTGGCGCGCCTGCGGGCTTTGCTGGACGCGACGATCGAGGCATTGGGCAACACGTGATGGGGTTCGATTGTGCCGATCGACGGTGGATCCACGGTCGAGCGACGATCCGGAGATATGTATAAAACGGTACCTTGCATAAAACAGTAGACCCTGCTACATTTCAGCCATGGTCACCGCGGCCATCGGTCCGCCCGGTGACAGTGCATAGCACGGTACCTTGCAACGCATACTACGAACCGTGGAATTCGATGAAAACGCAGTTAAAAAAAGGAACGCTCGATATGTGCGTGCTGGCCGTCCTGGCGCGCGGGGACAGCTACGCATACGAGTTGGTGTCGACACTGGCTGAAACGATGGAAATCAGCGAGGGCACGATCTACCCTTTGATGCGACGGCTGCAGGCCGAGGCATGGGTGTCAACGTACCTCGTCGAATCGAGCTCGGGGCCGCCACGCAAATACTACTCACTGACGGGCACCGGTCGCCGCAGTCTGCTGGAGATGGAAGAGGAGTGGCGCAGTTTCGTTATTGAGGTCAACGGCGTACTTGAGCAACCCGGCATAAAAATGGACACAGGGGAAAACCCATGAAGCAGGAAGTATTCATTGAGGCTCTGCGGCGGGAATTGAGCAGTCTGCCGAAGCAGGCGGTCGATGAAATCATCGCGGATTATCGCGAGTACATCGGCGACGCGCTTGCCGCCGGGCGGCGCGAGGAAGATGTGATCGCGGCTCTCGGCGACCCGGTCAAGCTCGCTCGCGAACTGAAGGCACAGGCGAACTACCGCCAGTGGCAAGACCGCCGTTCGTTCGGCAACCTGATTCGCGTGATCATGTCGATCTCCGCGCTGGGCCTGCTGAACGTCTTGCTGCTGGTGCCGTTCATGCTCTATCTGGTGCTGCTCACCGTCGGCTACGTGGTTTCCGCTGGGCTGACGATTGCCGGGGTGGTTGGCGTGATCGCGTTGAGCGGTCATCACTTCCTCGGCAAGACCGCACGTGATGCGCTGCCGTTCAGCTTCAGCACCAGCTCCAGTTCCAGCGAGCAGGCCAAGGTGGCACCGGGTGGCACCTCCGGTACGAAGGACGCGGATGACGATAGCGATGACCAGACCCCGGCCAACCTGAAAAGCCTGAAGATCGTCGGCGACCGTTTTGTCTTCAATTTGCACGACGACAGCAGGCTGGAGCTTGTCACGCGCGCCGGAGCGATCGAGGTACGCAACGACGGCAACAACTTCAGGTTCGAGAGTTCTTCCGAGGCCGCCCGGCACCTGCTGACCAAGGGTGATGACGGCACGTGGAGTATCGCTCGCGACGACGTGGTCACGCTGGAACTGAAAGATGACGACGGGAAAGTATCGTTTGTCCGCTCCAGTAGCGACCCGAAATCGGGCGTCTGGGACATCTCGAGCGACGACGGCGACAACGTCAAGCTGGAGCAGGACGAGCACGGCAAGACCAATCACCTGACGGCGCACAGCGGTCAGGACACGGTGGATATCGGCAACGGCAAGATTGCCATCAACGACGGTCACGACGTGATCCGGGTCGCGGCATCGGATAGCGAATACACCTACGCGATCGTGATGCTGCCTATCGGTCTGATTGGGCTTGCGCTGTGTATCTGGCTGACACGGATTACCTGGCGCAGCGTGACGCGCTACGTGAAGAGGCAAATCGACGTCGTCTCGGCGAGTCTCGACCGCCAGCAGACGTCCTGAAGAGAAGTGCGGAAACACGGAACACCGAAGTACCGAATCTCTGAATCATTAGTAGTACGTACAACCACTTTTCGCTTTTAAAAGAGGAAATCGTCATGAACATCGATTATCCGAGCGCCGTTTCCAAGGAAACCCGTCTCCATCGTGTGCCGGCACTGCCTTTTTCCGGTGGAAGAGAAGTCAATCCC
>JBEKNG010000846.1:0-2901 GCA_049523075.1 Paraburkholderia sp. | reverse complement strand
GCAGAAGACCGAGCAGCAGATGCGCGGGATTCGCGGCGCGGACGTCGCGATGGTGTTCCAGGAGCCAATGACGGCACTGAATCCGCTCTACACGGTCGGCAAGCAGATCGCCGAAAGCCTGCGGCTGCACGAGGGCATGCGCCCGAATGCGGCGCGCGAGCGCGGCATCGAACTGCTGCGCCGCACGGGCATTCCAGAGCCGGAGCGGCGCATCGACAGCTTCCCGCACCAGTTGTCCGGCGGCCAGCGCCAGCGCGCGATGATCGCTATGGCGCTCGCTTGCCGGCCGCGTCTGCTGCTGGCTGATGAACCGACTACCGCACTGGACGTTACGGTGCGCCAGCAGATCGTCGATCTGCTGATCGAGTTGCAGGAACAGGAAGCGGCCGAGCGCGGCATGGCCGTGCTACTGATCACGCACGACCTGAATCTGGTGAAGCGCTTTGCCCAGCGCGTGGCGGTGATGGAAAAGGGCGTGCTGGTGGAAACCAACACCACGGAAGCCCTGTTTTCGAATCCTCAGCATCCCTATACGCAGCGCCTGCTCGACAGCGAGCCGCAGCGTAGTGTCGACGAAGTCGAAGAGGGTGCGCGGCAGATTCTCGACGTCAAAGGACTGGCCGTGGACTATCACGTGGCGGCGAAAGGGCTGCGTTCGATCTTCGGCAAGTCGACCTTCCGCGCGGTGCACGATGTGAACCTGACCTTGCGCCGCGGCGAGACGCTCGGCATCGTCGGCGAATCGGGCTCGGGCAAATCGACGCTCGCGGCGACGGTACTCGGCTTGCAGCATCCTGCCGCCGGCACGATCGATATTGACGGACTGGCGCTCTCGTCGCTGAAAAACGCCAAGGCCAAACGTGCGCTGTACTCGCGCATGCAGGTGGTGTTTCAGGATCCGTTCGGCTCGCTGTCGCCGCGTATGACCGTCGAACAGATCATTGGCGAGGGTCTTGCCTTGCACCGTCCCGACATCGACGCCAGGACGCGGCGCAACCGCGTGGGCACGTTGCTCGAAGAAGTCGGTATGCCGGTCGAATCGATGTTGCGCTATCCGCACGAGTTCTCTGGCGGCCAGCGTCAGCGTATCGCGATTGCCCGCGCGCTCGCGGTCGAACCCGAACTGCTGGTGCTCGACGAGCCGACCAGTGCGCTCGATGTGTCGATCCAGAAGCAGGTGCTGAATCTGCTAACAAATCTGCAGAAAAAGTACCAGCTGAGCTACCTGTTCATCACGCACGATCTCGCGGTGATGAAGGCGATGGCGCATCGTGTGATCGTGATGAAATCGGGCCGCATTGTCGAAGCGGGTAATACGATGGACGTGCTGCATGCGCCGTCGCATCCTTATACCCAGTCGTTGCTGGCGTCGTCGCTGATGGCGCCGCAGTCGGATTTCCAAGAGAAAATCGCATGATTGACGAACGGTGGGCGCAAGCCGCCCGCACGCTGAAGAGTGACGCGGATTTCTGGTCGCTGCGCATCGTCGACGAAACGATCGACGATCACGAGGTCCGTAACGATGTCGCGCAGCCGCTGCGGACCGTGCGTGACCGCGGCGCCATGCTGATCGCATACGTCGGCGCGGGCGCCGGTTATGCGGCGAGCGCCAACCTTTCGGCCGCCGGCTTGCAGGCGGCGCTCGATATCGCGACCGCACGCGCCGAAGCTAGCGCGTCACTGTCGCTGATCGACCATCGCGAGATCGCGCGTCCGGCTACCAGCGGCCGCTATGTGTCGCCGAACGCGGAGCATGCGTTGCCGAGCCGGCGTGACTGGCTCGACCGGCTGACGCGCGAATGCGCGGCCGCCAATATCGATCCGCGCATCGTCGAGCGCTCGGCGAGCGTGCAGATCACGCATACCGACCAGCTTTACATTACCGGCGACGGCGTGCGCATCGACCAGCATTTCCGCTTCGTGATGCCGCAGTTGAGTGTCGCCGCGCATGCCGACGGTGATACCCAGGTGCGCACCCTGGGTGGCAACTACGGCACGCTCGCGCAGGGCGGCCTCGAAGTGCTGGCCCGTTACAGCTTCGACGGGGCCGGTGCACGCGTCGCCCACGAGGCGCTGCAATTGCTGAGCGCGCCGAACTGTCCCTCGGGCAAGCGCGATCTGCTGCTGATGCCAGATCAGATGATGCTGCAGATCCACGAATCGATCGGGCATCCGCTGGAACTGGATCGCATTCTCGGCGACGAGCGCAATTTCGCCGGCTGGAGCTTCGTGAAGCCGGAGATGTTCGGCAACTATCAGTACGGCTCAGACCTCCTGAACGTCACGTTCGATCCGGAACTGCGCGAAGAGGCGGCGTCCTACGCCTTCGATGACGACGGCACGGCGGCGCAGAAACACTATCTGATCCGCGACGGCGTGCTGGAGCGGCCGCTGGGTGGTGCGCTTTCGCAGCAGCGTGCACATCTGCCGGGCGTGGCGAATTCGCGCGCGTCGAACTGGAACCGGCCGCCGATCGACCGGATGGCGAATCTGAATATCGAACCGGGCGACCAGTCGCTCGACGAGATGATCGCCAATATCGAACACGGAATTTTGATGCGTAGCAATACATCGTGGTCGATTGACGACCATCGCAACAAGTTCCAGTTCGGCTGCGAGTTCGGCCAACTGATCGAGAACGGCAAGCTCACCCAGGTCGTCAAGCAGCCCAACTATCGCGGCATCTCCGCGAATTTCTGGCGCAGTCTCTCAGCGGTTGGCGACGCGAGCACCCGCCAGGTATACGGCACGCCGATGTGCGGCAAGGGTGAGCCAGCGCAGGTCATTCGGGTCGGCCATGCGTCGCCCGCCTGCGTGTTCAGCAATATCGACGTCTTCGGAGGCGCATGATGAGCGACTCCCTGAAGTTGCAGGACGCGGCAACGGTGGACTGGCATCGTC
>JBEKNG010000845.1:0-2910 GCA_049523075.1 Paraburkholderia sp. | reverse complement strand
AGCGGCCTGAATGCCGCCTGGGCGCGCTCCGCCACCTCGTTGCCGAGTGTCGTCATGCTGCTCGTCGTCGTGGCCTGCAACGCGTTTCTGCAACCCGACTTCTTTAGCGCCGACTCGCTGTCAAGCAACCTGCAAAATGCCGCGCCCGTGGTTCTGGTCTGCATGGCGCAAGCGGTGGTCGTGCTAGTGGGCGAACTAGACCTGTCGGTGGGCGCGGGCATTTCGCTCGTCAATTGCGTGTTGGCCGCCGTTCCTGCGCTGGCGGGGTGGGGCACGGGTCTCACGTGTCTGGCGGCACTTGTCGCGGCACTGGCTGCTGGCGTGTGTAACGGCCTGCTGGTCGGCTACTTCAAACAAAGCGCGCTGATTGCGACCTTCGCTACCGGCGCGATCTGGTTCGGCGGCGCGTTGCTGCTGATGCCACAGCCAGGCGGCACCGTGCCGCAAGCGTTAGGCGACTGGTTTGCGATGCGTGTCGGCGTGCTGCCGCTTGCCGCGGTCCCGCCGCTCGCTGCAGTGCTGGTCTGGGCGGTGTTGCAGCGGCATCGCTTCGGACGTCGCCTGATCGCCACCGGTAGCAGCGCGGATGCAGTGTTCAAGTCCGGCATCGATACGCGTCTGATCAAACTGCTCGCCTATGTTCTGGCATGGCTCTTCGTATTTGGTGCAGCGGTCTGCATTTCCGCGCAAACCGCCTCAGGCGACGCCCGCCTCGGCCTGCCGTATACGCTGAACTCCGTAGCAGCCGTCGTGATAGGCGGCATCTCACTCGCCGGCGGCCGCGGTTCGATGCTCGGCGCAATCTGCGGCGCGCTCGTCCTCGTCTTGATCGGCAACGTGATCTATTTCGCCGGCATCCCGAGCAACTATCAGGAAGTATTCAAAGGCGCGGTGATTGTCATAGCGCTCGGCTTTACGTTTGTGAGCGCGAGGAGGCCCGTATGAAAACCACGCCGGGTTCACGTCGCCTGATGTTGCTGGCGCTGGTCGTGCTGGTGATGATCGGCGGACAGTTGGCCGTGCCGGGCTTCACCAACCTCGGCCAGTTAGGAAACCAGCTGAAAATCGCCACCTTCCTCGGGCTGTTCGGCATTTCGCAGACCCTCGTCATGATGGCGGGGAATCAGGGACTCGATCTGTCGGTGGGTGCCGCGGCGACGCTGGGCGGTATTGTCGGCGCGGCATTGATCGGCTCGGCGCCGGCGGGTCTGCTGTGCGCCGTCATTGCGGCAGCACTGTGCGGGGCGGCAATTGGCGGGCTGAACGGTTTCGGCATCACGTTCTTCCGGGTCCCGCCGCTCGTGATGACGCTGGCCATGGGAAGTCTCGTCGATGGCGGCCTGATCGTGTGGTCGTCTGTCATGCACGTCAACACCGCTGCCAGTCCAGCGCTCGTGGCGCTCGCGGGCCGCAGTGTGGCGGGCGTGCCGACGGTCGCGTTAGTATGGCTGGTATCCGGAACGCTGGTGTGGTGGTTTCTCGACCACTCCGCCTGGGGGCGCCGCCTGATGGCGACAGGCGCGAACCCGACCGCCGCTCTGTTGACCGGCACACGCGTTCGCGTCGTGCGGATGGCGGCGTATACGGCGAGTGGGATGATTGCGGCGCTCACCGGTCTGCTGCTGGTGGGGTACGTTGGGCAGGCCTTTCTTGCACTCGGAACAAGCTACGTGCTAACGAGTGTCGTCGTCGCGGTGATTGGCGGCGTGTCGCTTGGCGGCGGACGTGGCGATTACGTCGCTGTCGCAATCGCCGCGGTGTTTCTCACGGTGTTGACAAGCCTCCTCACCGCGTTGCAGATCGGCGAAGCTGGCCGTCAATGCATTTTCGGCGCGACGTTGCTGGCGTTTCTGGTAGTGAACGGCTGGTCGTTGAGCGGCAGAGTCAGGCCGGCTTGACCGGAGGCAACGCATATCGACACGAGGCATAGCGCCTAAGCACCCAGTCAGGCCGAGGACGCGGCGGCGGCCCTGCCGCGCAGCCAGTTCATCGCGGTAAAGAGCAAAGTCGCGAACACGATCAGCACCGTCGCCACCGCAAGGATAGACGGATCGATCTGGTCGCGGATGCCGCTCCACATCTGACGCGGCACTGTGCGCTGCTCAGGACCTCCGATGAACAGGATGACGATCACCTCGTCGAACGACGTGGCGAACGCGAACACGCTGCCCGTCGCGACAGCCGGCGCGATCAACGGCAGCGTGACGCGGCGGAATGTCGTCCACGGCCGTGCACCGAGACCGGCGGAAGCGCGCAGCAAGCTCTGGTCGAACGACAGCAGCGAGGCGGTCACCGTGATCACGACAAACGGTGTGCCAAGCGCAGCGTGCGCGAGCACCACGCCTGGATACGAATTGACGAGTCCAAGCGGCGAGAAGATGAGATAGAAGCCGGCCGCGACCACGACGATGGGGATGATCATCGGCGAAATGAGCAGCGGCATCACGATCGCGCGAAACGGGAACACAGGACGGCTCAGCCCGAGCGCGGCGAGCGTCCCAAGACAGGTCGCGATCAGTGTCGCGACCGCGCCTATGCCGATGCTGTTCGCGAAGGCCAGCTGCCAATCGTTCGAGCCGAACGCCTGCTCGTACCAGCGCAGCGAAAAGCCGTCCATCGGATAGGAAAAGAACGAACCCGAGTTGAACGACAGCGGCACGATGGCGAGGATCGGTGCGACGAGAAACAGGAAGATCAACGCGCAATGCACGCGCAGTCCCTTGCTTGCGATACGCTCGGACAGCGTTTGATGACGTTGAGGTTGCATACTGTCTCCCCGCTAGCCGAAGCGTAGCCGGTCGATACCGACCAGCCGGTTGAAGACGAAATAAAAGAGCGCGGTGAAGATCACGAGATAGCACGACAGCGCGCCTGCGAGTCCCCAATTGAGCTGCTCGTTCGTCTGCGATG
>JBEKNG010000844.1:0-2914 GCA_049523075.1 Paraburkholderia sp. | reverse complement strand
AGATCGTTGAAAGAGCTCTGCATGGTCTGAACCTGGCCGCGGATCACCACGCGCGCACCGCGCGGCAAGTTCGCTTTAGCGGCGTCGACGATGCGTGTGACGTCCGCTGCCACGCCGCCCAGATCGCGTCCCTGCACTGAGCCGTAGATATCGATCACCGGTTGCACGTTGTAGTGCGTCACCACAGCCTGCTGCGTCGTGCGCGAGATGGTGCCGAGCGCGCCGAGAATCCCGTCGACCCCGCCCGCGTTACTGCCCGAGCCGCCAGTGCCCGGCATGAATGTCGCACTCAGCGGAATATTGGCCAGCGCCTGCAGCGAATTGACGTCGTACTGCGGAACCATCGTCATCACGGGATAGCTCACGCCATTCTGCGGATTGAGCCAGAAGTTCGGTGAGGTCTGCGAACTGCCGGACAGCGCGATCAGCAGGTTTTGCGCGACGTCCTGCTGTTGCAGCCCAGCCTGCAACGCCTTGGTGCGGTCCACGTCGACAGTGATCGCAGGCTGATCCGCCGGCTGCTGGATGCGCAGGTCAACGAGTCCCTGGACACCCCGCAACTTCGCCATCAGCGCATCCGCGAAGCGGCGGTTGTCGTCCAGATTGATGCCCACCACCTGAATGTCGATCGGCGCCGGTAATCCAAAGTTGAGGATCTGACTGACCATATCAGCCGGCAGGAACGAGAACGTCACAGCGGGGAACTGCTGGCCAAGCGACTGCCGCAGCTTCGCCACATACTGCGCGGTTGGCTTGTGTTTCTCGTTCAGCGTGATCAGGATGTCGGCATCGGCGGTGCCGATCGGCGCGGAACTGCTATACGACAGGTTGATGCCGCTGGTCGGCAGGCCGATGTTGTCGACGATGGTCATCAGTTCGTTTGCCGGAATCACCGTACGGATGCTGTTCTCGATTTCATCCGCAAGGCGCGCGGTCTGTTCGATACGCGTGCCAGTCTTCGCCCGCATATGCAAGCGAATCTGCCCCGAGTCGATTTGCGGAAAGAAATCGCGGCCGAGCAACGGCAGCAGCGCAAGCGAGCCGATGCACGCAATCAGGAAGCCCGTGATAAAGCGCCGCGGTGCCGCGAGCGCCCCTTCCAGCAGCCGCGTGTAGCGGCTGCGCAGCGCTTCGAAGCGCCGTTCGAAGCCTTGCTGGAAACGCACCAGGCGGTTCGTCGGCCGCGCCGGCTGATCGCCCTCCTCACCGGTCCTATGCGCGCCGCGCAGCAGATACATCGCCAGCGTCGGCACCAGTGTGCGCGACAAAAAATACGACGCGAGCATCGCGAACACCACGGCTTCGGCGAGCGGCGTGAACAGATAACGGGCCACACCGGACAGCAATAGCATCGGCACGAAGACGATGCAGATCGACAATGTCGAGATCAGAGTCGGTACGGCAATCTCGCCGGAGCCCTCAAGGATCGCCTGCAATAGCGGCTGCCCCTGCTCGATGTGATGCGTCATGTTCTCGATCGCAACCGTCGCATCGTCGACCAGAATCCCCACCGCCAACGCCAGACCGCCGAGCGTCATGATGTTGATCGTCTGGCCGAGCACCGACAACATGATCAACGACGAGATCATGGCGAGCGGAATCGACACCGCGATGATCAGCGTGGCCCGCCAGCTGCCGAGAAACAACAGGATCATGACCGCCGTCAGGCCGGCGGCAATCAGACCCTCACGAATCACGCCCTGTACCGCTGACTTGACGAACACCGACTCGTCCGTGACGACCTGGATATTGAGGGCGGTCGGCATCTGCGCACGAATCAGCGGCAACAGGCTCTTGATGTTGGAAATGATGTCTAGCGTCGAGACGCTGCCGCCCTTTTCCACCTCGAGCAACGCGGCGCGCTTGCCGTCATGGCGCACGATGTTGGTCTGCGGCGCATAGCCGTCGCGCACAGTGGCGACGTCGTGCACATAGGTCACTGTGCCGTCGGGTTGCGTGCGGATCGGCAGGTTGTTGAGCTCCGCCACCGAGAGCGCTGCCCCGTTCATGTTCACGTTGTATTCGAACGTGCCAATCTTCGCCGTGCCGCCCGGCAACACCAGGTTCTGCGCATTGACCGCCTTGACCACATCGGCGGGAGTCACGTGATTGGCCTGCATCGCGTGTGGATCAATGTCGACCATGATCTGGCGAACCTTGCCGCCGTACGGAATCGGTACCGCGGCGCCCTGCACCGTCGCCAGTTGCGTGCGAATGAAGTTGTTGCCGAGGTCGTAAAGCGTCTGTTCGGGCAGCGTCTTGCTCGACAGCGCCAGTTCCATGATCGGCACGGTCGAAGCGTTGAACGTCAGCACCATGGGCGGCAGCGTGCCAGGCGGCATGATCTTCAGCAACGACTCCGCGCTCGTCGCCGCTTCCGTCTCGGCTCGTGTGATATCCGCGCCAGGATGGAAGAAGACCTTGACGACGGCCACGCCGTTGAGCGACTGTGATTCGATGTGCTCGATATCGCCAACGTCCGAGCTCAGGGCCCGCTCATACGGTGCGATGATGCGGTGCGCCATATCCTCAGACGTCATCCCGTTGTAGCTCCACACGACGCTGATCACCGGGATGTTGATGTTCGGAAAAATATCGACAGGGGTGCGCATGATCATCAGCGGCCCGATGATCAGGAGCAGCAGCGCCAGCACGATAAACGTGTACGGGCGGCGAAGAGCGACTTTGACGATCCACATGATGAAGACGGCGCCTGGAGGGAACAATGAATGCAGTCTAGTGATCAGGGTTTTGCCTCGGGATTGCGGCTAGATGACAAACTCGTAATCAACTGCGGGGCGCCGCCCGGGTATCATCGAAGACATTCGCCGGGTTCGAACCGGGCTCAAACCGGCAGCAACCCGACAGCAAACCGATGGAAGGCGACTGCGATGAGAGTCCTCGTAATCGAAGA
>JBEKNG010000843.1:0-2920 GCA_049523075.1 Paraburkholderia sp. | reverse complement strand
AAATCCAAGTTATTAACGGGTAATCTCTACCGTACCCGCTGAGTCCGGCCAAGCTTGGGCTCCGGCAAGATCATCCCGAGTTGCCAACGGGTAATCTCTACCGCGCAAATGGGTTAACCCTACCGAAAACACCGATGGGTAATCTCTACCTATCCCCATCAGATAAGGCTTCACGCGAGTTCTGCAGCGTCGGCAAGTAGTTAACAAGTATATCTATATACAAGTAGTTGTCTGCAGCCCTGTGGATAACCTGCGCCGTCAATCTTGATCTGGTCGTTCGTTGATGGTCACTGACCGGCGGAGGGCTTGGGCGCGGATGAGCCTCGGTCATCAACCATTGAACGGCCGGCTTTCCATCTGTTGTTTTGCACTGAATCCTGACCCAGGATTTGCATTGAATACTGACCCACCCTTTTGATCCAGTTTCAGGGTTCAGATTGGGCTTTTCAGGGTTCGTTTTCTCTCCTTTTCAGGCTGTGTCGTGCTGTTCTTGAAACGGTAGCTGTCGTTGCCGGTTTCTACAATGTGACAGTGATGGGTGAGCCGGTCGAGCAGCGCCGTCGTCATCTTCGCGTCCCCAAATACGTTGGCCCATTCCGAGAAGCTCAGGTTCGTGGTGATGATGACGCTTGTGCGCTCGTAGAGCTTGCTCAGCAGATGGAAGAGCAAGGCGCCACCGACCTGGCTGAATGGCAGATAGCCCAGTTCGTCGAGAATGACGAGATCGGCGTACATCAGACGCACAGCCAGTTGGCCGGGTTTCCCAGTCAGTTTCTCCTGTTCGAGTGCGTTGACCAGTTCGATAGTCGAGAAGAACCGTACCCGGCTACGGTCGTGTTCAATCGCCTGCACGCCAATCGCCGTCGCCAGATGTGTCTTGCCCGTGCCGGGGCCACCGACCAGCACGACGTTGTGGGCCGAGCTCATGAATTCGCATCGATGCAACTGCCGCACGGTAGCTTCGTTCGCATCGCTGCAACTGAAGTCGAAGCCGTTGAGATCCCGATACGCCGGGAAGCGGGCAACCTTCATCTGGTAGGCCAGCGAACGTACCTCACGGGCCGCCATCTCCGCCTTGAGCAGGCCCGCCAGCACGAGGGACGCCGACTTATAGGCGGGGGAGTCCTGCGCGGCCAGCTCACCCAGTGCCTGCGCCATGCCATGCAGTTTCAGGGATTTGAGCATTTCCATCATCGCATCAGGCTGCATGATGATCCTCCCGGTCTCTCAGGCTGTCATAGCGGCCCACGTTGGCTTGCGGCTCGACACGCAGGGCAAAGGCCTGGGGTGTCTCCAGTGGCGGCACTGGCGTGCCGTCCAGCAGCCGGCTCAGGAAGTTCATCACCGTCTGCTTTGAAGGCGCGCCGGCCTCAAGAGCCAGTTCGACGGCGGTGAGCACGGCCTGCTCGTCGTGCAGCAGCACAAGCGCCAGTATCTCGACCATCTCGCGGTCGCCGCCGGGGTGCTTCAGCAGGATCGACTGCAGCTTCTTGAAGGCGGCCGGAAACTCGGCGAACGGCGCGCCATTGCGCAACGCCCCGGGTTTGCGCTGCAGGACCGCGAGGTAATGACGCCAGTCATAAATGGTTTCTCCGCGATCATGGCTGCGGTTGATGCGCCGGACGTGTACGGCGATGACCTGACCTTCAGCAACGAACACGAGTTGTGCTGCGTAGACATGAAGGCTGATGGGCCGGTTCGCGAATGCCGCGGGTACGCTGTAACGGTTGCGCTCGAAGCTGACCAGACAGGTCGGCGAGACGAGCTTCGTGTGTTCGACGAAGCCATCGAATGCCTGGCCGACCGGCATCAGGTGAGGTCGTTCGATCGACCACGCGTCCCAGATCGTCGTGTCCTGTTCCGGATGCTGCGTCTGCTGCCAGAGTAAAACGCACTGGTCGGCCAGCCAGTCGTTCAGTGCGTCGAGCGAGCTGAACGCCGGCACGCGTTGCCACAGGCGGTGTCGGCTGTCCTGAACGTTCTTCTCGATCTGCCCCTTCTCCCAGCCAGAGGCCGGATTGCAGAACTCGGCGTCAAACAGGTAGTGACTGACCATGGCGCCAAACCGTGCGTTGACGTCTCGCAGCTTGCCCCGACGGACCTTGTCGACAGCGGTCTTCATGTTGTCGTAAATACCCCGGCGCGGAATGCCACCCCATGCGACGAACGCGTGGTGATGAGCATCAAACAGCATCTCGTGGGTCTGCAGCAGATAGGCACGCAGGAAGAACGCGCGGCTGTGGCTGAGCTTGAACTGCGCGACCTGCAGCTTGGTGCGCTCGCCGTTGATGACGGCCCAGTCTTCGCTCCAGTCGAACTGGAAAGCTTCACCCAGGGCAAAGGTCAGCGGCACAAAGGTGCCGCGTCCAGCGGTTCTGGCGTGCTCCTGCTGCTCCTGTCGCCAGCGACGTGCAAATGCGGCGACGCGATCGTAGGAGCCGGTGAACCCCAGCGCGCCGAGGTCAGCGTGGATCTGCTTGAGGGTTCGGCGTTGTTTGCGTGGGCGGTTCGCTTCGGTCTTTAACCAGCCGGCCAGCTTTGCAGCGAACCCGTCGAGTTTGCTCGGGCTTTGCCGCTCCGGATAAGCAGGTACGACGGTGCCGGCGCGTATATAGCGTCTGACCGTGTTTCGCGAAACGCCAAGCCGTTTGGCGATCCCGCGCAGCGAGATGTGGTCGCGGTAATGCCAGCGTCGGATGATGCTCAATATTGCCATGTCGATCACTCCGTTCTCCCGCTAGCTGCTCAGCGGGCCAGTGTGTTCCACGTGGGTCAATATTCGATGCAAATCACCGGGTCAGGTGGGTCAGAATTCAGTGCAAATCAACAATCAGTGCGTACGTTCCCAAGCCACTCACCTCCGCATCAAGGAAGAAAGGTCTCTTCACGAAGGCCGACTTTGTCTACGAGTCAAGAAGCG
>JBEKNG010000842.1:0-2923 GCA_049523075.1 Paraburkholderia sp. | reverse complement strand
AATCCGCCGTGGCTCGTCAGCCTGGCTCCAGTCGCCGTACAGCAGCGCGACGGTCGACTGATTCTCGCCAACCACCGGCAGCAGCACGAACGAACGGGTATCGGCGAAGCTGCGCCGGAACCATTCCGGCAGTCGCGCCACCATCTTCGGGTCGCGGGCATTTTCTATAAAGATGCCCACCGAGTTCGCCACGGCGAGATGAAACACGTCGGGCTCGAAGGCCGTATTGAAGGACAGGCTTGGCAACGTGTCGTCGATCTTCGGACCGAAGCCCATGCGCGCCTTGAACATGCCGCTGCTGTGCCGCACAAACATCACGGTGCGCGCGAAACCGAGACCTGCATGTACCGTTTCGGATGCGAGCGCCAGTGCCGGCCCGAGCGGGCTACCGGATTTCAGCGCGCGCAGATCTTCGACCCCCGCGCCGATGCGCGCCTCAGGGTCGAGCGCTTCGCGGGCGATCGCGTCGGCGTTGGCGCGCAGCTCGACAATCTCGCGCATCACGCCTTCGCCGTCTTCTTCGCGGGCGAGCGCGATGCTCATTTCCACCAGCACGTCCGGGTCGGTGTTCAGGGCGCGGCCGTAGCGGTGCGCGAGTTCGGCCATACGCGCGTCGCGCTGCCAGTCCGGCATGTTCGGCGTGGTCAGCAGGCTCGCGACATCGGTCGAGTAGTTGGTAATGGCACGCAGCCACAGCACCTGTTTCGACTCGTCGGTCGCATGCGGATCGAACTCGCCCATGCCGTCGCGGATCATGTCGGGCAGGCGCCAGCGCACCGCGGCTTCCGCGCCGATCTCGTCGAATGTGACGCCGAGCACCGTGCTGCAGGCCTCGACTTCGTCGACATCCGTCTCGATCAGGCGGCGGATCTGATCCCACTCGGTGTCGAGATAGAACACCACGAGCAGCTTGCCGATCTGCCGCATCAGGGTGCAGACCACGGCCTCTTCGCCGGCGCGCAGGTCGCCGCGCTCGGTCAGCTTGCGGGCGACGCAGCCCGACAGCAGGGTGCGGTTCAGCTCGAGTTTCGCGTCGATGCGGCGCGGCACACTGTGATGGAAGTGATCGACGATCTTCAGGCCGACCACGAGGTGGCCGACTGCGTCCATGCCGAGCACCATCAAGGCGCGCGACACGGTGGTGATATTGCCGCCGAAGGCCATGTACATCGCCGAGTTGGCGAGGCGCAGCACCTTCTGGGTCAGGGCGAAATCCGACAGCACGACCTGGACGAGACCGGAGAAGTCGAGATCGTCGTTGTTCATTGCAGCCATGGTTGTACGCAGCGATTGCGACAGCATGGGGAAATCGCCACGCTCGCTCATTCGAGACCAGAGCCTGTCGAGCACCGCTGCCTTTACCATGTGATTCCCGCTAAAGCCATACGTGTTCCAGTGAGTAGCAGACCGGCGTCAAGCCGGTGTGCGATGCGCGAACGCCTGTTCTGCCCGGGCTGCATCAGGCTGCTTCGTGCAGATGCAGCGTGCGCGCCTCGAAGCGCTGCGCCAGTTCCTCGGATGGCAACGCCTTGCAGACGAGCCAGCCCTGAATATGATCACATCCCATCTCGGTCAGGAGCGTGCGCTGTGCTTCGGTCTCCACACCTTCTGCGACCAGTTCCAGGTCGAGCGTCTGCGCGAGACCGACGACCGCGCTAACGATTGCCTGATCGTTTCGGGAGGTTAGCAGATTCTCGACGAAACTCCGGTCGATCTTGAGTTTGGCCAGCGGGAATCGTTGCAGATACGCCAGACTCGAGTAGCCGGTGCCGAAGTCGTCGACGGCAAAGCGGATACCCATTGCGGTCAGCTCTTCGAGCAGCCCCGTGGCGTGAGCCGGGTCGTGCATCAGCAGGCTTTCGGTGATCTCGAACACGAGGCGGCGCGGGTCGATCCCGGTCAGCTCGATCGCCTCGCGCACGCTGTCCTTGAAACGCGGGTCGCGAAACTGCTGCGGCGACACGTTGACTGCGACGTACTGCAGCTTGATGCCGCGGGTGTCCCATTGGATCAGCTGCATGCAGGCGATCTTGAGCACCCAGTTGCCGAGGTAGTTGATGAGCCCGACCGATTCCGCGAGCGGAATGAACATCGACGGCGGCACCATCCCATGCACCGGATGCAGCCAGCGGATCAACGCCTCGACCCCCACCACGCCGTGGCTCTGGCTGCTGGTGATCGGCTGGAAGTGAAGCGAGAACTCGCCGTTGCGCACGCCGTCGTACAGGTCGGCCTCGAGCTTCAGGCGTTCGGCGTCGGCCGGGTTGTCGTCCGGCACGTAGAACGCCAGGGTGTTGCCGCCGGCCGCCTTGGCCTGCAGCAAGGCGTGGTCGGCCCAGCGCAGCAGGTGGTTGTCGCGCGCGACGGTGTCGTTGGCGTGATGTACGTCGGGATATAGGGCGATGCCGATGCTGGCCGACAGGTGCACCTGTTGGCCGTTGAAGACATACGGCTGCTGGATCGCGGTCAGGAGGCGCCGCGCCAGCGCCTCGGCAGCGGTGGCCGCGTACGTGCGGGTCGTGGAGGTGGGCACCAGAAGGGCGAATTCGTCGCTGGCGACCCGCGCGATCTTCTCGCCCTGAGTCGCGGTGTTCGACAGACGCCGCGCGGTTTCCCGCAGCATCTCGTCGCCGGCGTCGTAGCCGAGTGCGCGGTTCACGCGCTGATAATCGTCGATGTCGAGCAGCAGCAGGGCGGCGGGCGTGCCATGCGCGTCGGCCTGTTGCTGGGCGTCGAGCAGTGCCGGCATCAGCGCGGACTGATTGGCGAGGCCCGTCAGGCGGTCGTGGTGCAACGCATGCGTCAGACGCGCTTCGGTGGCGCGCCAGGCCGACACGTCGAAGCCGGCAATCGCAAAGCCTTCGATGCCGTCGTGGCTGCTGCGCACGACGCGTAATTCGACCGTGACCGGGTAGGTCAGCGA
>JBEKNG010000841.1:0-2930 GCA_049523075.1 Paraburkholderia sp. | reverse complement strand
CGTAGCGCCGCTAGCCAACGCAACGAGGATGACGGGCAGCCACTTGACGGTCCACCCTCTGCGAAAGCCCCACAGTCCGAGCAACAGTAGCGGCACGACCAGCCAGTAGCCCGCCTCCTTCCAGCGTGGCACGCGCTTCGATTCATCCGCCTGAGCCAGCCACGCGCGCGCCCGATGCTGCACCCATACAACGTCGTCGTTGTCCACGCGCATACTCGCAAGCGGAATGTCGGCCTCGTCCGCCACTTTCTTGATGCCCGCCGCGTCGAAGGTGCCCATTAACGGATGCCCTTCGGGATCCATTGCGATCATCCCGTCTGCGCCGCGGATCGGACCGCCGTTCTCCGTACCCACCGCAAGCCAGAGAAGCTGCTGCCGCGATTGTTTGGCCTTTCGCGCAAACGCGTCCGTCTGATTCTCATCGAAGCCGTCGGTCATGAAAACAATCGTGCCGGCCACCGGGTCATTCGCTAACAGCCGCTCGGCGATCTCGAGGCCGGCTGTCACGTTCTTGCCGTCAACCGGCATCAACGATGGAGACAAAGCGGGCACGTACAGTTCAAGCATGGCGGGATCCTCGGTCGGAGGCACAACCAGGTGCCCGGTGGACGAGAACACGACCAACCCGGTTCGTGCGCCCTTACGCGCGGCGGCCAGATCGAGTACCTTCTGTTTGGCACGTTCCAGACGCGTTGGCGCGACATCGGTCGCATCCATCGAATGAGCCAGTTCGAGCACCACCACGAGCGGTGCCTGGTCCTGATTGAACGGCGGACGTTCCTGCTCCCATGTGGGGCCGGCAACCCCAATCGCACCGATAGCGATCAGCAGCGCCAGTGTATGAATGGGTTGAGCCCGACGCCGCGCGCTATCTCCGACGATCAGATGCTCCAGCAACTCAGGCGCTATGATGTTGCGCCAACGGGTCCGCACATTGTTGCGGCGAAACCAGCAGACCGGCAGCAGGACGGCGGGAATCAGCAGCAATAGCCACAGGGGGCGCAGAAAATGAAATGCAGTGAGATCAATTTCCATGGCTCGACTCAGCGATCGTCGCACGTTCAGGAACCGGTTCGCGGTGTGGCGAACGAAGCATCGCAATCAGTAATGCCAGGCAGTGGTACAGCGTAAAAACCAACAACGCAACGGCGAGCGGGATCCAGAAAAAGTCACGCTGCGGCCGGTAGATTTCGCGTTTCACCTTATCGGGCGTGATCCTGTCGAGCGTCTTATAGACGTCGACCAGATCCTCCTCTTTGCCTAATGCCCGAAACGCGCGACCGCCGGTGATATCGGCGATGTGCTGCAGCGCTTCGAGATCGACCCTGTCCTCGCCCGTTGCCTCCGGATCGCCAATGCCGATGGTATGAATGACGAGCTTGTGCCCCTTGGCAATTTCGGCTGCCTGTTCGGGTGGAATGGCGCTTGCCGTATCGTTACCGTCAGTCAGAAGGATCAGGACTTTCTCGGACGCTGGCGAGTTGTCCGTCAGCTTCACGGTCAACCCGATGGCATCGCCAATCGCCGTGCGCGGGCCGGCCATGCCGACCTGCATCTGGTTCAGCAGCACCAGCACGCTATCGTGGTCCAGTGTCAACGGCGCCTGCGGATAAGCCGCCTGTCCAAACACCACGAGGCCGATCCTGTCACCCTTGCGTTTTGCGACGAAGTCCGCCACCACGCGCTTGACCGCGGTCAGCCGGTCCATGCGCTCACCCGTCGCGGCATTCACGAAATCACGGGTGCTCATCGATTGCGACAGATCGATGGCCAGCATCAGATCACGCGCCGGCTCCTCATGCGTGACGGGCGCCTCGACGTAGACGGGTCTGGCGGCGGCTATCACCAGCAGCGCCCACAGCAACGGCATCATCAGGCGCTGCAACCAGCTGCTGCGCAAACGCACGCCGCCAGGCGCGGGCTTCTCGCCGACCGCGTCGGCGATCTCGTGAAAGAACGGCATGCGCACCGCGGATGCGGTGGTGCGATAGGCAGGCACCAGCCACCACACCAGGATCGGTACCGGCAGTAGCAAAAACGCCCACGGGAAATCAAATTTCCACATGATGATGCCTGATCCAGTCACGTGTGACGCTCACCAGCATCTGCGCATCGTGCTCGGACACGGCGGCGATCTGCTCCGTAGGTGCGTAGCTAACCAGCGAAAGCAGCGCGCCGCTACGTTGATCGAAGCGGCCACGCGTATGCTCGAGAAACGTCAGCCACTCGTCACCGCTAAGCGGTGCCACCCGCTCGCGCGGCGCGACCGCAAGCGAGGTGCGCTTGATGAGTGGCGGGATGGCGGCCAACGCCGACACCCGTTGCGCCGGATTCCTAAGCGCTGCTTCGATTCTCTCCAGCTGCGCCAGCGCGATACGCCGATAGCGCTGTTTGCGGTGATGCCGCCATACAGCCCACGCGCACCACGCCAGCACCACGAGCAAGACGCACTCGACTACCCACCATCCTGCAGTTTGCGGCGCCCACGAGACCGGGGCGGGCAGCGGTAGCTCCTGCAAAGGTTGAAGCACACCAGGTGTGTCAGCCGGCGCGAGCATGGCAGGAGCATCCGCTTTCATATGCCGCTCCCATGCGAGGCTCGCGCTCGCTCACCGAACAATCGCCGGACCTGATCGACGGTGGGCTCGTCAGTCGACAACGCCATCAGCGGTACGCCGCTTGAGCGCAACAACTCGGCCACTTCGGCCGCGCGCCCTTTGAACAGGCTGGCCAACGGTCACCGGGCGCGCTCGTTCTCGGTACGCAACTCGACCTGCAGGTACCCTTCGCTGACAACCAGCGCTCGATGTTCCGGCATCCGTTGCGAAAGCGGATCGAACACCATCGCCGCGATCACGTCGTTATGCCGCGACAGTTGCCGCAGGAGTTGCCGGGATCGCTCGCTTGCGCCGGCGAAGTCGCTCAGGATA
>JBEKNG010000840.1:0-2934 GCA_049523075.1 Paraburkholderia sp. | reverse complement strand
CGAGCGTGGGCAGCGTGGTTGGCATCTGCACATGCGAGAGCGTCTTGCCGTCCACGACCGGGAAATACGGCGAATGGCCGCGCCCGTCGGACGCATACCGCATGCCCCAGGCGTCGATCTGCTCGAATGCATGGCCGTTCATCTGCCAGCCGGCAGCGCCGTGCGTGACGGGCGGCGAGCCGAAGATGTCGACGAAACGGTCGTGACTCTTCTGCATCTGTGTGACGGTCCAGTCGCGCGCCCGCGTGCGCACGTTGTCCTGCCAGTAGACGTGGTCCCACGTGTGGATGCCGCATTCGAAGCCGGCTTCGTGGATCGCACGCATCTCCGACGACGCCCGCGCGCCGATGTCCGGCCCCGGCAGCAGCACGCCGTACATCAGCTGCCTGATGCCGTAGTGCTCGACCACCGAGGTACGCGACACCTTCTGCAGAAAGCCCGGGCGCAACACGCGGCGCATCGCCCAACCGGTGTGGTCGGGCCCGAGGCTAAAGAGGAAGGTGGCGCGCGCCTTGAAACGGTCGAAGATGCGGGCGAGATTCGGCACGCCTTCGCGGGTGCCGCGCAACGTGTCGACGTCGATCTTCAGAACGATACGAGGCAAGGCGAGAGCCCTTATTGCTGTTCGACGAGGGCGCGTGCTTCGGCGACATGGCCGCGGTACGCTTCGAAAATCTTGCGCAGCGCTTCGTCGAAGGTCGATTTCGGCGCCCAGCCGAGTTCCTGCATCGTATTGTCGATCTTCGGCACGCGGTTCTGAACATCCTGATATCCCGCGCCGTAGTACGCGCCCGACGATGTTTCGACCAGCTGCACCTTCTTCGCGGTCTCGGCGTATTCGGGGAATTCGGCCGCGAGCGTCAGCATCTTGTGCGCGAGCTCACGCACCGAGAAGTTGTTGGTCGGGTTGCCGATGTTATAGATCTTGCCGGTGGCGATACCGTCCTTGTTCTCGATGATCTTCATGAGGGCGCCAATGCCGTCATCGATGTCCGTGAAGGCACGCTTTTGCGCGCCGCCGTCGACGAGGCTGATGTTCTCGCCACGCACGATATGACCGAGGAACTGCGTCACGACGCGCGAGCTGCCTTCCTTCGGCGTGTAAATCGAATCGAGCCCCGGGCCGATCCAGTTGAACGGACGGAACAGCGTGAAGTTAAGGCCTTCCATGCCGTAACCCCAGATCACGCGGTCCATCAACTGCTTCGAGCACGCGTAAATCCAGCGCGGCTTGTTGATTGGACCATACGTCAGTTGCGACTCTTCCGGGTCGAACTGCTCGTCCGTGCACATGCCGTAGACCTCGGAGGTGGACGGGAACACGAGGTGTTTGCCGTACTTGACGGCCGAACGCACGATGGGCAGGTTCGCTTCGAAGTCCAGTTCGAACACGCGCAGCGGCTGCTTGACGTACGTCGCCGGCGTGGCGATCGCGACGAGCGGCAGGATCACGTCGCACTTCTTCACGTGATACTCGACCCACTCCTTGTTGATCGTGATGTCGCCTTCGAAGAAATGCATCCGTTCGTGATTGACGAGGTCGCCGAGGCGTTCGGTCTGCATGTCCATCCCGAACACTTCCCAATCGGTCGTTTCGAGAATGCGTTTGGACAGGTGATGGCCGATGAAGCCGTTGACACCCAGAATCAGGACTTTTTTCATTGATGACGGGAAGATTGAATGAGCTGGGTGAATTCGGCTGGGGAGACGATGGACTCGTTGCCCTCGTGCTGGCGCCGCAATTCACGGATGGCGATGGCTCGGCCGTCGCCGCACACCGCAAAAACGGCATTATCGCTTACGTGGAGGCCCGGGGGCAAATCCGAGCGGAGCGCGCCAGGCCGGGCCAGGCGCGCTTGCGCGACGATAAAGCGCAGGCCGTCGATCTCGGTGAACGCGCCGGGATAGGGCGGCGCTACCGCGCGAATCAGGTTGTACACGTCCTGCGCCGGCTGGCTCCAGTCGATCCGGCCGTCTTCTGGCTTGCGCCCGCCAAAGTAGCTGCCGTGCGCCAGATCGTTCGGCAGATGTGGCGCCTCGCCGGCGAGCAGCGCCGGCAGCACGCGCCACAGGGTCTGTTCGGCGGCCACGGTGACCTTGTCGAATACCTGCGCAGCGGTGTCGTCCGGCAGGATCGGCACCGGCGTCTGCGCGATGATCGCGCCCGCATCGGGCTTGGCGGCCATTTCGTGCAGCGTGGCGCCGGTTTCGGTTTCACCCTTCAACACCGCCCAGTTGGTCGGCACGCGGCCGCGGTACTTCGGCAAGAGCGAGCCGTGCATGTTGTAGGCACCGCGCGCGGCGAGCGCGAGCAGGTCGACCGGCAACATGTGACGGTAATAGAACGAGAAGATGAAGTCCGGGCGTGCGGCGCTGACCGCGGCGTGCAGCTCGGCGCTGTTCGGATCGGCCGGCGTCACCGTGGGGATGCCGTAGCTCGCGGCGACCGAGGCCACGCTGCCGAACCAGATGTTCTCGCTCGGGTTGTCCTCATGGGTGACGACCAGCGCTACGTCCACGCCGCGCGCGAGCAGCACCTGCAGGCAACGCACGCCGACGTTGTGATACGCGAATACGACCGCGCGTGGCTTCATGGATTCGGTCCCTGATCAATGAGAGGCGCGGGCTGGACCGCCTGCACCACGGCCTGGCGCGGCGCCTCGGCGACAGCGGTGCCGTCGCGCTGTTCGAGAATCGTCTGCACCAGATAGCGGGGGCGCGCACGCACCTGTTGGTAGATCCGGCCAATGTATTCGCCGAGTAGCCCGAGCGCAAAGATGATCACGCCGAGCAGGAAGAACGTGATGGCGAACAGCGTGAACACACCTTGCACTTCCGCGCCGATGATGAAGCGGCGAATCAGCAGCAGTACGAACAGGGCGGCGGAGCCGAGCGAGAGGATCACGCCGATGAACGACAACCACTGCAGCGGCA
>JBEKNG010000839.1:0-2936 GCA_049523075.1 Paraburkholderia sp. | reverse complement strand
ATCCCGCGCAGCGAAAAACCAGTCGGCTCGATCGACGCCACCCGCTTGTTGATCGTGAAGTCGATATGGTCGATCAGATTCTGGCCGACCTGTGGCGCGTCGTGAATCACCGGCACACCGAACGATTGCAGATGCGCGGCCGGTCCGATGCCCGAGCACATCAGTAATTGCGGCGAATTGAACACGCCGGCCGCGAGCACCACCTCGGCCCGTGCTTCGAGCGTCTCGGTGCGCCCGCCGCGCACGACCTCGACGCCGCTCGCCCGCTTGCCGTCGAAGGTCACGCGCAGAACCGTGGCATCCGCCAGCGTATGCAGATTGGGGCGGTTGCAGCCGTAGATATAGGCCCGTGCGACACTGCAACGCCGTCCATCGCGCTGCGTGACCTGGTAGAAACCGATCCCTTCCTGGTCCTCGCCATTGAAATCGGCATTGGCACGGTGGCCCGCTTCGAGCGCGGCCCGGACAAAGCGCTCGGAGAACGGGTTGCGATAGCGCAGATCGCTGACGGTCAGCGGGCCGTCCGCGCCATGCCACGCATCCGCGCCGCGTTCGTTGCCCTCGGCACGGCGAAAGTACGGCAGGACGTCCGACCAGGCCCAACCCTCGCAGCCGAGTTGCGCCCACTCGTCGTAATCAAGCGGATGGCCGCGCATATAAACCATGGCGTTGATCGCACTGGAGCCGCCAAAGCCGCGTCCGCGCGGCTGATAACCGCGCCGGCCTGCCAGAGCCGGTTGCGGCGTGGTCTCATAGCCGTAATTGGTCTTGAGCCTGTTCGGTACGACAGCCGCCACACCAACCGGCATATTGACCAACAGATTGCGGTCCGTGTGCGGCCCGGCTTCGATAAGCGCGATCATCGCGTCGGGGCAGGCATCCGCGAGACGGCCCGCCAGCGAACAGCCGCCGGACCCCGCACCTACGATGATGTAGTCGTATTGCATGCGCGCCTCCTGATTCGGGCCGCGTGGCGCGGTCCTCAGTCTCATGCACACTTGTCTACGTGTGTTTTCTGCGCATTGTAGGGAGCGTAGTCATGGTGTGGCGGCTCCACGCCAGAGCGATCCCTCTAAACGAAACATGCACCGCGACCCTATGATGAAAGATGGCTGCGCCAGGCGCGGTTGGCGATGACCGACGCACTTCAGAGACTACATCGCGCCCCAAGGCGTAGCATTCAAACACCGCATCACACGTGCTGTGTAGCTGGCGCACGGTACAGCACCCCTCGATAAAACCAGCGCCGTCGGTCAGACACCGGCGCTGATCCGGCGAACGGAGACAGCAGATGGAACGGCATGGCCCCGGAACAACGCACGACGTCACCAACCAGGTTCCGCCACTAGCGGATTACAACCTGTTTGCCAGTGATGCCGCCCTCGTCGCCGCCCTCGAACGCGACGGCGCTGCGTGGCATCGCGAGGCGCTGCTGCGCGACGGCGCGGCGCTGACCACACCGGAGACGCTCGCGCTCGCCGATCTGGCGAACCGTCATACCCCGGAACTGTTCACCTACAGCCCGCGCGGCGAGCGCATCGACGCGCTGGAATTTCACCCGGCCTGGCATACGCTGCTGTCCTTGCTGCGACGTGAAGGACTGCACGCGTTGCCGTTCTCCGATCCGCAACGTGGCGCGATGGCCGCGCGCTGCGCCGGCTATTTTCTGCATGCACAACTCGAGTCTGGTTCGCTGTGCCCGCTCACCATGACCTTCGCCAGCATTCCCGTGCTGCAGCGCGAACCCGCGCTGTTCGAGACGCTGCGCGACAAACTCTATGCGCGTGAACACGATCCACGCGACCTGCCGCTCACTCAAAAGACCTCGGCGATGATCGGCATGGGCATGACCGAGAAACAAGGCGGCTCGGACGTGCGCAGCAATCAGAGCCGCGCTTACGCCACCGGGGGCGGCGGGCGCGGCGGCGAATACCGTCTGGTCGGCCATAAGTGGTTCTTTTCCGCGCCGCAATGCGACGCCCATCTGGTGCTCGCCCGCACCGACAATCACGAAGGCCTGTCCTGTTTCCTCGTGCCGCGCTTCGCACCCGACGGCAGCAAAAACGCCGTGCAGATCCAGCGCCTGAAAAACAAGCTCGGCAATCGCTCGAACGCGAGCAGCGAAGTCGAATTTCTCGACGCCTTCGGCATCCTGATCGGCGAGGAAGGACGGGGCGTGCCGACCATCATCGAAATGGCCAACTACACGCGGCTCGATTGCGTGATCGGCAGCGCCGCCTTGATGCGTGCCGCACTTGTGCAGGCGATCCACCATGCGCGGCATCGCAGCGCGTTCGGCCGGCATCTGGCCGAGCAGCCGCTGATGCGCAACGTGCTAGCGGACCTCGCGCTGGAATCCGAAGCGGCGACGGTCTTGTTCATGCGCCTCGCCCGCGCGTTCGAAGACGCCGCGAGCGCGCCTGAAGAACGAGCGTGGCGGCGCATCGTGACGCCGGCGGCGAAGTACTGGGTGTGCAAGCGCACGCTCGAGTTCACCGGCGAAGCGATGGAGGTATGGGGCGGCAACGGCTATGTCGAAGAAGGGCCGATGGCGCGCTTCTATCGCGAGGCGCCGGTCAATTCGATCTGGGAGGGCTCGGGAAATGTGATGTGCCTTGACGTGCTGCGCGCCATGGAGCGCGAGGCCGATGCCACGCAGGCGTTGTTCGCCGCGTGGCGGGACGATGCGCAGGGACATCCCGCGCTCACCGCCGCGCTCGAACGTCTCGCCGCTACGCTCAAAGGTGCGCCGGACACCCGCGAGGCGTCGGCACGCCGGATCGCCCAGCAGATCGTGCTGACCGCGCAAGCAACGCTGCTCGTGCGGTACGCGCCGGCGGCAATGGCCGACGCCTTCATCGCGACACGCCTCGCCGACGGTTGCGGCGAGAGCGGCCGGGTGTACGGCACGCTGCCGTCCACGTTCGATCATGCAG
>JBEKNG010000838.1:0-2941 GCA_049523075.1 Paraburkholderia sp. | reverse complement strand
AATCGGCCGAAAAGGCGAAGATCGAACTGTCGTCGAGCCAGCAGACTGAAATCAACCTCCCGTACATCACGGCAGACGCGTCGGGTCCGAAACACTTGAACCTGAAGATCACGCGCGCCAAGCTGGAAGCGTTGGTTGAAGAGCTGATCGAACGCACCATCGAACCGTGCCGCATGGCTATCAAGGACGCGGGCGTGAAGGTTGGCGAAATCGACGACGTGATTCTCGTCGGCGGTATGACGCGTATGCCGAAGGTGCAGGACAAGGTTAAGGAATTCTTCGGCAAGGAACCGCGCCGTGACGTGAATCCGGACGAAGCCGTCGCCGTGGGCGCCGCGATTCAAGGCCAGGTTCTGTCGGGCGATCGCAAGGACGTGCTGCTGCTCGACGTGACTCCGTTGTCGCTCGGCATCGAAACGCTCGGCGGCGTGATGACGAAGATGATCAACAAGAACACGACGATCCCGACCAAGCATGCGCAGGTCTACTCGACCGCGGATGACAACCAGGGCGCCGTGACGATCAAGGTGTTCCAGGGCGAACGCGAAATGGCAGCCGGCAACAAGCTGCTGGGCGAGTTCAACCTCGAAGGCATTCCGCCGTCACCGCGCGGCGTGCCGCAGATCGAAGTGAGCTTCGACATCGACGCGAACGGTATTCTGCACGTCGGCGCGAAGGACAAGGCAACCGGTAAGGAAAACCGCATCACCATCAAGGCGAACTCGGGCCTGTCGGAAGGCGAAATCGAAAAGATGGTGAAGGACGCGGAAGCGAACGCGGAAGAAGATCACAAGCTGCGTGAACTGGCTGATGCCCGCAACCAGGGCGACGCGCTGGTCCACAGCACGAAGAAGGCACTCACCGAATACGGCGACAAGCTGGAAGCGGCTGAGAAGGAAAAGATCGAAGCAGGACTGAAGGACCTCGAAGAAACGCTGAAGAGCAGTTCGAGCGACAAGGCGGCGATCGAAGCCAAGATCGAAGTCGTGGCAACGGCCTCGCAGAAGCTCGGCGAAAAGATGTACGCTGACATGCAGGCTGCCCAAGGTGCAGCTGGCGCAGCGGCTGGTGCCGCTGGTGCTGCGGGTGCCGCAGGCGGTGCCTCGGCCGGTGGCGCGAGCCAGCCGGAAGACGACGTGGTCGACGCCGAGTTCAAGGAAGTGAAGAAGGACTAAAGCCAGGTCGCAATTTGACCGTAAAGCCGCACACGGCAGTGTGTGCGGTTCGGCTGCAAAACGGTCTGCGCCCATCTCCCGGGGGCAGAACCTGCAAAGCGGTTATCGCGCCTGGTGAGCCTTTTGGGCTCCCCGGGCACATTTGTTTTATGGAGGGCGTTGCTCAAATCGTGCAAACGAGTGGCGAGCAGCGGCCGGACGAGTCGTGAGACTCCAGCATTCAAGAGGAGCCGCCGTGCCTTGCTGCGCGGAGGGCGTTGAACCGATATGGCGAAACGGGATTACTACGAGGTTCTGGGCGTCGCAAAGAACGCGAGCGACGACGAAATCAAGAAGGCGTATCGCAAGCTTGCGATGAAGCATCACCCCGACCGCAATCCGGGCAATAAGGATGCGGAAGAGCATTTCAAAGAGGTGAAGGAAGCCTATGAAATGCTGTCGGACTCGCAGAAGCGTGCAGCGTACGACCAGTACGGCCATGCTGGTGTCGACCCGAACATGGGTGGCGCCGGCGCGCAGGGCTTTGGCGGGTTTGCCGATGCATTCGGCGATATTTTTGGCGACATCTTCGGCCAGGCGGCCGGTGGCGCCGCACGCGGCGGCGGCCGTGCCGGCCCCCAGGTGTATCGCGGCGCCGATCTGCGCTACAGCATGGAAATCACGCTGGAACAGGCCGCGCACGGTTACGACACGCAGATCCGCGTGCCGAGCTGGGCGTCGTGTGAAATCTGCCACGGTTCGGGCGCGAAGCCCGGCACCAAGCCTGAGACCTGCCCGACCTGTAACGGCTCGGGTTCGGTGCGGATGTCGCAGGGATTTTTCAGCATCCAGCAGACTTGCCCGAAGTGTCATGGCACCGGTAGCCACATTCCCGATCCCTGCTTGCACTGCCATGGCGCCGGCAAGGTGAAGGAAACCAAGACGCTGGAAGTGAAGATTCCGGCGGGCATTGACGACGGCATGCGAATCCGCTCGGCCGGCAACGGCGAGCCGGGCATCAACGGCGGTCCGTCAGGCGACCTGTACGTCGAGATTCATATCAAGCAGCACTCGGTGTTCGAGCGCGATGGCGACGACCTGCATTGCCAGATGCCCATTCCGTTTACCACGGCAGCACTCGGCGGCGAGATCGAAGTGCCGACGCTGGCGGGTCGCGCGAGCTTCACGGTGCCGGAAGGCACGCAGTCGGGCAAGACGTTCCGTCTGCGCGGCAAGGGCATCAAGGGGCTGCGTTCGAGCATCGCTGGCGATCTGTACGTGCATGTTCAGGTCGAGACGCCGGTCAAGCTCACCGAACCGCAGCGCGAGTTGCTGCAGCAGTTCGAGAAGTCGCTGGTCGAGGGTGGTGCGCGTCATAGTCCGCAAAGCAAGAGCTGGTTCGACCGCGTGAAGAGCTTCTTCGATTAATGGCAGTTTGAAGTTGACGGCTGGCAAGATGGTCAATGATCGCGGCGCGGTGTTCGCATTGCTCGACGATCGCGACGCGACGGCGGCGCGGCGCTCGAGCCGTCTGTACACGCAGTTTCTGCACGAAAGGGTCTGCGCCGATGCTGCGCAGCTCGATGCGGTGTGCGAGGCGGTGGCGGGTGACCTGCGTCGCGGCATGCATGCTGTTGTGCTGAGCGATTATGAGTTCGGTTGTCAGCTTGTACTGGAGCGTGGGGCTGGCGTGTCGCCATTGCGCACTCCCCAGGAGGCCGCGCTTCCGTCTTCCGGCCAGCTCTCTCCCCAGCTGGATAAAACGCAGCGTGGCGATGCCACGCTGC
>JBEKNG010000837.1:0-2949 GCA_049523075.1 Paraburkholderia sp. | reverse complement strand
CGTGAAGTCTTCTACGGCCGCGCCCTCCTTCAGAAACTCCGGATTCGACACCACCGAGAACATATGCTGCGCACCGCGTGCCGCCAGTTCTTCGGCGATCACCTGGCGCACCCGCAAGGCGGTGCCAACCGGCACGGTCGACTTGTCGACGATCACCTTGAAGCCGCTCATATGGCGGCCGATGTTGCGCGCGGCTGCCATCACGTATTGCAGATCGGCCGAGCCATCTTCGTCAGACGGCGTGCCGACCGCGATGAACTGGATATCGCCGTGTGCCACGGCGGCGGCGACGTCGGTCGAAAACTTCAGGCGCCCCGCGCGGCGGTTGCGCGCGATGATCTCCTGCAGGCCCGGCTCATGGAGCGGTACGTCGCCACTATTGAGCACGTCGATCTTGCGCTGATCGAGGTCGAGACAGAACACGTCGTTGCCGATGTCGGCAAGACAGGCGCCGGTCACGAGGCCCACATAGCCGCTACCAATGATCGTCAGGTTCATGAATTACACCTCGGAGATTTGAATGGTTCTGAAAGGGCGCCTGCATTGTCGTGCTTGCCGACGCCCGCTTAGGCCTGCTTATTTGTTCAGTCTCTCAGTAAGCGTTGCTGCCGGCAAAGCCCTTCCAGAACGTCAGAATGACGATCTTGATGTCGAGCCAGAAGGTCCAGTTCTGCATGTAGTACAGGTCGAGCTTCACGCGCCCCATCATCTTTTCGATGCGGTCGGTCTCGCCCCGGTAGCCGTTGATCTGCGCCCAGCCGGTAATGCCTGGCTTGATGCGATAACGGTGCATGTAGCCCTTCACCAGGTCCTTGTAGATATCGTCGTGTTCGAGCGCGTGCGGACGCGGCCCCACCACCGACATCTCGCCGCGCAGCACATTGATGAACTGCGGCAGTTCGTCGAGACTGGTGCGGCGCAGGAACGCGCCCACCGCCGTAATGCGCGGGTCACGCCGCGTTGCCTGGGTCACCTTGCCGGCGGCTTCCGCGTGCACCTTCATCGAACGGAACTTGTAGATCTCGAACTGGTTGCCGTCGATGCCCTTGCGCTTCTGGCGAAAGAACACCGGTCCCGGCGAGGACAGCTTGACCATCACTGCGATGACGAGCATCAGCGGGGCAAGCGTGGTAAGCGCGCCGAAGGCGAACAGGCGGTCGAACACGCGCTTGGGCAGCACCCGCAGATCGGTGATCGGCGATGCCGCGAGGTTGATCGCCGGCACGCCGAGCAGATCGACCATCGGCTGGCTGAACAGTGTCAGGCTGCGCACGTCCGGAATAAAGCGGATGTTCACGAAGTCATTGCGCAGTTCCATCACGAAGCGATGGATGGTCTTCTCCTTCGAGATGGGCAGCGCGAGCCACAGTTCGCGAATCGCCCGGTCGCGCACCAGATGGATCATGGTGGCGAAGTCGCGCTCCACCGGCACGCCTTCTACGGCCTGCGCCGTGTCGGGGTCCTGGTAAGGGTCGACCGGCCCGTCCTCGTCGTACACCACCAGCGGGCTAAAGCCGGCTTCCGGGCGGCTACGCATCTGTTCGATCAGAAACTTGCCGTACGGCGCGCCGCCGACGATCGCCACTGCCTTGTGATTGAAGCCCTCGCGGCGCAGACCCTTGAGCACCGAATACACCAGCGCCTTGGTAACGATCAGCAGCACGATGGTCGCTGCCGCCCAGTACAGCAGCCACAGGCGCGACAACATGTCCGAGCGGTGCAGGCTGAAGCTGATCAGCACGCCGGTGGTCTCCACCATCACCCAGCCGCCCGAGACGCGAAACACCAGGTCCATCAGCGGCTTGCCGCGCCACGACTGGTAGATACCCAGCGCGGGGAAGAACACCACCGCCAGCAGGCAATCGAACGCCAGCGAGACGCTCTGCATGTCGTCCAGCCATACCCATTGCCCGTTGTGCACGGCCGCTGCGATTAGCGCGCCCAGTGCGACCATGGCAATGTCGATGATTCTCGATAGAACGCTCAGCATGCGCTGCACCTCAGTTCGTCAGTCAAGTTCCATCCATGAAGTAAGCGGGCGTGTGCGCCGCGTGGAACGCATCGGCAACCGGCATTCACCTCGCACACCCGCGCCACGACAAATGAACGAGTGCCTCGGCTTAGCGAGCCAATTCAAAAAGCCTGAATCCGGATGAGTGAATACCCGTACAGGACTAGATAAGGCGACATTAAAAATCGCACTGCAAGACTGCAAAATATCTCAAAATGTATCGGTCGAAATTACACGATTTTTCTTCTGTTTTTTAGATAATTATTACCGAAACAGGCGGCATCTTCGGCGTACCGCATCTCTTTTATCGCTTAACAAGCACGGTTTTCGCACGCAAATTGCACAATATGAGATCAGCGCGCGCAGCCCCATTTTTCAGCACGCCATGGCACCTCAAAAGTCTCCGTCATTTTTTCACCATTATTTTTATATTTTTCTGGCGCCTTGCAATAAAACCAAAATTATTTTCGCGGTTATTTAGGTCGGGTTACGAATAATTTTCTGAAAGATCTGATTAACGATCTTTTATTGGCTATTTACGCCGTGATAAAACTCGACCCACTCACCCAGCCCCGAGGAGTAAATCACCATGACAGCAACGGTTACGGCGTCCGTCGCCGACACCCGGCCAGACGCCGCCGCTTCCCTGAAGGTCAAGCTGAAGGTTCATCCCGTCATCCTGGCGGGCGGCTCCGGCACCCGTCTGTGGCCCATGTCGCGCGAGCAGTATCCGAAGCAGCTGATCGGCCTGCTGGGCGCCGACTCGCTGCTGCAATCCACCACCCGCCGCCTCGACGCGCTCGACGCCGGACACCCGCTCGCCGATCAACTGATCGTGGTGGCGAACGAAGAACATCGCTTCACGACCGCCGAGCAACTGCGCACCAGCGGCAAGCCAAGCCGGCTGATCCTGGAACCCGCCGGGCGCGACACCGCAC
>JBEKNG010000836.1:0-2950 GCA_049523075.1 Paraburkholderia sp. | reverse complement strand
TTCGCGCGCGGCGGCCGAGACATTGCCGCCATGGCGTGAGAGCGTTTGCGCGATGAGTGTGGTCTGCCAGTCCTCCATCCGCGCCGGGGAAGCTTGTGTGCGCGAGGCGGTTTCGTGGGCAGGCTGCCCGCCGATGCTGCCTTGTCTCCCGGCGCAGGCCGCCGGTTGCGCGATGGCGTCTGCGGGACCCGCTTGCTGCGTACCGGCTGCGGCGTCGCAATCGGGCAGGAAATCGCCCGGCAGATGCTCGATCTCGATCTGCTGCGCACCCTCGGCCATGATGCCGGCCGTGCGCAACACGTTCGCCAGTTGCCGCAGATTGCCCGGCCAGCGGCAACGTCGGAAGTGCTCAAGTACGGCCTCGGAGACGCGCACCGGCAGTCGCTCGCCCTCGCGCTGCGATTCGAGGATGCGCGTGACCAGCGCCGGCAGATCCGTCCGCTCGCTGAGTTCGGGCAAGGTCACGACGAGCCCGTTGATCCGGTAGTACAGGTCTTCACGGAAGGTGCCGGCTTCGATCATCGCTCGCAGGTCGCGGTGGGTCGCGCAGACGATGCGCAGATCGACCGGAATCGCCCGCGTGCTGCCGAGCGGGCTCACGGTGCGCTCCTGCAGCACACGCATCAGCCGCACCTGCTGGGCGAGCGGCATATCGCCGATTTCGTCGAGAAACAGCGTGCCGCCATCGGCCTGCACGATCTTGCCGATGCTGCCGCGCTTTTTCGCTCCAGTGAACGCACCGTCTTCATAGCCGAACAGTTCGGCTTCGATCAGCGTGTCGGGCAACGAAGCGCAGTTGAGCGCGACAAACGGCGCCGTGCGGCGCGGCGAATCGTGATGGATCGCGCGTGCGAGCCATTCCTTGCCGGTGCCGGTCTTGCCCAGCACGAGGATCGGAATGTCGCGGCCGCGGACTTTTTCGACGCGGCGCAGGATGGACGCCATCTGCGCATCGCCGGTATCGAGCGCGGCGAGCGTCACCACGGGTAGCGGTGCGGCCGTGCGAGCGGCGGGGCGGTTCGCGACGGCGCCCGCTGCCCCGCCAATGCCGGAGGCCGGCACAAGCTGGCGCGGCGCGGCGAACTCTCCAAGGGCGATCACGCGGACACCGCTTGGCAGCGTCAACGTCGTGCATTCGCCCGGAGCGCAAAGCGCCTGCTGCAACAAAGCGGGAAACGCCATGCCGAACAGCTCGTCGAACGATTGCCGCTGCAACTGCGCGAGTGGCCGCCCCAGCTGGAACAGCGCGCTGCGGTTCGCCGACAGAAGCGTCCCATCAGGCGCAAACGCCGCGAGCCCTTCAACCAAAGTTCCGATGAATTCGGCGCGAGCATGAAAATGGATCCGCACCGCGTCGGCGAACTGATTGGAGAACAGATGGTTCTCGATCATCTGCGCAGACATCCGCACCAGCGCCAACGTGTGCTTGTGAAAACCGCGCGTGTCGCCGCTCACGTCGAGTGCACCGATGATGCGGCCGTAGGGATCGGCGATGGGCGCGCACGAGCAGGTGAGGATGCGATTCGCATGCAGGAAGTGTTCGTCGGCATGCACGACGGTTGGCTGACGTTCGATCAGCGCCGTGCCGATCGCGTTGGTGCCGCGATCCGCCTCGGCCCACGACACGCCCGGACATAACGCGACCCGGTTCGCCTTTTCGACAAAGTCGCTGTCGCCGAGGCTATGCAGGATCACGCCGTGATCGTCGGTGAGCAGCACCATGCTTTGTGTGTCGACGATCTGCGCGTGCAGCGTCTCCATGACCGGCAGCGCGTGCGTGTAAAGCGAATGATTGCGCTCGACCAGATTGCGTAGCGCCGGCTCACGCAGCGGATGGAAATCGGGCGTTTCTGATGCGCGCAGTCCCACCTGGAGCGAGCGCGCGTGCGCCTGCGCAATCACGTCCGGCTGGCCCGACAAGGGGCGGGCAGCCATAGGCGCCATTGGGGGCGTACCAGGGCGATGGGTCACTGCTCGTCTCCGGTTGGATTTCGACGCAGGGGGTACGTTGCCCGCCTGTTGCCATCCTGCAGCGCAGCATGCCGCGCAGCCGAAGATTTCATCTTACAGGATTGAGCTCCGCGGCTGCACGGGAGCGTGGCCAACCCGGACTTGCGTTCACGGATGGAGGTGCAATCGATCTTGCACGATCGCCCATCCTGAAGAAAACTTGCGGCGCGCTGGAAGTCGTCTAAAGTGAATGAAATCAACTGCGGCAAGCGTGTTTGTGCACCTTGTCACGATTGTTCGAGCCCGCGCCTCGACCACGGAGGGAGGCAACCAGAAAACAGGCGTGCACGGCCTCCGAGCGATTACCCGTCAAACCAAGGCGAATTCCATGCAGATCATTTTCCCGAACGAAACCCCGGAATATTCGGGACGCGAACTTACCCTGGCGTTCCCGGCAATGGTCGACGGTGAGAGGGTGGAGTGCATGATCACCGCCGAGGCGCTCGAAGATCACTACGGTGCAGCCTCGCCGCGTCTCGAAGACATGGTGGGCGCTTTTGCGGAGCATCGTGCGCGGATCGAAGCGGCGACGCGCCGCTTGCTATCGGAAACGCGCGCGCAATGTCTCGTCCTGCGCAGCGGCTATGTGCGCTTTTACGAAGCGAACTGGCGCAATTAAGGACCTACCTGGATCAGTATGGCAAACTAAAGGTCAACTAGGCGCTACTCAGGGCCAGCCAGGCGGCGGCCCGCGTCAGCACCAGCATGCCGGTCCAGTAATGCACATCGGTCCAGTAATGCACATCGGTCCAGAAATGCACATCGGTCCAGAAATGCACATCGGTCCAGAAATGCACATTGGTGCAGAAGGTACGGCTATCGGTGCCTTTCGGGCCGCGCACTTCAGTGGCCAGACACGCGAGTGCCACCAGCAGAAAAATCTCCCAATGAAAGAAAATGGCCGCCGGCGATAGCGGCCCGTCGATCCGGCAGCCGCCGG
>JBEKNG010000835.1:0-2953 GCA_049523075.1 Paraburkholderia sp. | reverse complement strand
ACTTGATGCGCAAACCACCTTGGGGCCGGTGGTGCGGACGGCGGCCGCCGACGGCGTGCGGGCGGTGATCGCAGAAGCACTTGCCAAAGGCGCTAAAAATCTGATCGACGAAAATCAATTCGGCATGTCGCGTGTCGGCACGCCTTATGTGGCGCCGGGTGTGTTCGTGAATGTCGATCACAGCATGATGCTGATGAACGATGAGTGTTTCGGACCGGTGGTGGGCATCATGCCTGTATCCGGCGATGAACAGGCCATCGAACTGATGAACGACAGCCCCTACGGCTTGACGGCCGCCGTGTTTACGAGGGACGAAGAAGCCGCGCTATCGATCGGACGGCGTGTCGAAACCGGCACCTTCTTTATGAACCGCTGCGATTATCTCGACCCGGCGCTCGCCTGGACCGGGGTGAAGAATACGGGCCGAGGGGCGACCTTGTCGGTAGTCGGTTACGAGCACCTGACTCGACCCAAATCGTTTCATCTGAAAACCGGCCTTTGACCCGGACTTTCGAAGGAATTTCGTATGCCACTTCCCTCCGCAAACTGGAATTACCCGACCGCAGTCAAACTCGGCGCAGGCCGCATCCGCGAATTGCCGCAATGGTGTGAAAACCTCGGCATGCGTCGGCCGCTGCTGATTACCGACCCGGGTCTGGCGGCATTGCCGCTGATCGGCAGCGTCCTTGCGCACTGCCGGTCCGCCGGCCTCGAGTGCGGGCTGTTTCACGATATCAAGGGCAACCCGACCGGCAAGAATGTGGACGATGGTGTGGCGATCTTCACGGCCGGCGATCATGACGGCGTGATCGCTTTCGGCGGCGGCTCGGCCCTCGATGCCGCCAAGGCCGTAGCGCTGATGATCGGGCAGGATCGTCCGCTGTGGGATTTCGAAGATGTTGGCGACAACTATCTGCGTGTCAACGTGGCCGGTATGGCACCTGTTGTGGCCGTGCCCACCACGGCCGGGACCGGCTCGGAAGTCGGGCGGGCTTCGGTGATCACCGACGACCACGCGCATGTGAAACGGATCATCTTTCACGCAAAAATGTTGCCCTCGGTCGTCATTCTCGACCCTGAACTGACTGTGGGCCTACCCGCAAAACTGACGGCGGCGACCGGCATGGACGCCCTGTCGCATAACCTCGAAGCCTATTGTTCGCCGTTTTATCATCCGATGGCAACGGGCATCGCGCTCGAGGGTATTCGTTTGATCAAGCAGTTTCTGCCGCGCGCGGTAAAGGATGGTCAGGATCTCGACGCGCGCCTGCAGATGCTGGTGGCGTCTAGCATGGGCGCCACCGCGTTTCAGCGAGGCCTCGGCGCGATGCATGCACTGGCCCATCCGCTGGGCGCGTTGTATGACGCCCACCACGGGATGCTCAACGCCATCCTGATGCCGTATGTGCTCAAGGCCAACGAATCGGCCATCGCGGAGCGGATTGAATTGTTGGCGCGCTACCTTGAACTGGCACAGCCGTCGTTTTTGTCCTTTCTCGACTGGGTCCTGGCGATGCGCGATTCACTAGGCATTCCCCATACGCTGAATGAAATTGGCATCGACGGTCGAGATGCGGCGAAGGTCGGCGAAATGGCTGTGCTTGATGGGTCCGCCGGAACCAATCCGATTCCGTTTAGTGATGCTGACTACAGCCGCATTTTCGTGGCCGCGGTCGAAGGCATGTTGTAACGCCAACTGGAATGAATCAGTGATATTGAGAGGTTGGTGTGGCAAGAATTGGCATCGCTGGTTTTCTACATGAGACGAATACCTTCGCCGCCAGCCGGGCGCGTTTCGCCACTTTCGTCGAGGCGGATGCGTGGCCCGGTTTGCTGGTTGGCGAGGAGATATTCGGCGCGGTCTCCGGAGTCAATCTGGCGATCGACGGCTTTATACAGGCTGCGCAGGCTTCGCACCAACTGGTGCCGCTATTGTGGGCCTCGGCCAACCCCAGCGGCCCAGTAACGGAAGACGCATTCGAAGCGATTGCCTTCATGCTCGACCGGATGATCCGTGATGCGGGCCCGCTAGATGCGCTGTTTCTCGATCTGCACGGCGCGATGGTGAGTGAGCATCTGGAGGACGGTGAGGGAGAATTGCTCAGGCGCCTGCGGCACAGAGTCGGCGCCACCCTGCCGATAGTCGTGGCGCTCGATTTTCACGCTAATATCACGCCTGCCATGTTCGACCATGCGAGCGGCCTGCTGACGTACCGCAGCTATCCGCATGTTGACATGGCGCAAACCGGGCAGCGTGCACAGGTGTTGCTCGACCGGTTGCTCGACGGCAGCGTGTTGCACAAGGGCTACCGTCAACTCCCCTTTTTGATTCCCATGCCCTGGCAAAGCACCTTGACCGAACCGATGCTTGGTTTGGTTGCGCTTGGTGAATCGCTGGCCTCGGAACCGGTAATTGCGGCCGAGTTGGTGCCGGGTTTCCCACTCGCCGATATTTATCATAGTGGGCCCAGCGTGATTGCCTATGGCCACGATCGGATGGCGGTCGAGCGGGCAGTCGAATCCTTGACGCAGGCTGCGCTCACCAGACAGGCCGATTTCGGCGGGCGTCTGTATGCGCCGGCCGACGCGGTCGTGCATGCCATTGAGCAGGGACTACGAACGCGAGGCGGCACGATCATCCTGGCCGATACTCAGGATAATCCGGGCGGCGGAGGCAGCGGCGATACGACCGATATTCTCCACGAACTGCTGCGGCAAAATGCGCAACGGGTTTGCGCCGGCGTGTTGTGCGACGCCGGATTTGTGGAAGCGGCAACGCACGCTGGCGTCGGCGCTGTTATCGATGTCCCGCTAGGTGGGGCTAGCGGGACGGGAGCACCGCCGCTGCGAGGGCCGTTTGCAGTCCTCGCGCTCGAGACCGGTCGCTTCAGCGGCACGGGACCCGTCTATCTTGGCTGTCACATGGATCTCGGAGCGATGGCCCGGGTGCGGT
>JBEKNG010000834.1:0-2961 GCA_049523075.1 Paraburkholderia sp. | reverse complement strand
TGTGTTTGGTGTTCATGGCTGCTCCTGTGCGTTCGTCTGATCATTCCAGGATTCCACCAGATGCCACTACTGGGTGCTGCGGCGACCTTTCGATTCTTTGGCGGTGTTGTCGGTCGCGCGAAGCGCCGCGTTGGCCGTGACCAGCAACCCTGCATCGTGTTCGCGCAATGCCGCATCAACTCCCTCGAACGCCTTCTCCAACGCCTTCCGGTCGGTTTTCGTGGCATGACCGCTTTCCGAAACGGCGTCAGCTTCTTTTTTCAGGCGCTTCACGAGCTTCGCTGCGCAGCGGCTATCGAGCGTCCTCGCAACGACGAACTGGTTGATTTGTGTGGTCAATGCCAGCAGCGTCGCCTCGGTTGTTTCGTTCGAGTCGCCAGCATCATCGGCGTAAGATTTCTTGCTCATCAGGTCTCTCCTGGGTGGGCCCACTCGTGCCGGGCAGGATTGAAGTGGCCGCCTTCGGTTGGGATCAGGCTGCGATTGAGCTGCCACCAGAAGAATGGACATCTCGTCGACGGGCGTAGCCGTGCACACGCCATGAGGAAGTGTTCGACGACGCTCAGCACGTTGGGCTCCGGTGATGAGCAATCAGGCCAACGAACGAGAGTGGCGCTTTCTTCAAAGTAACACTAAACGTGACCTCTGGCGACTGTTCGCTGTGAACTCGTTCAAAGTTTTTATCCAGCGCTGAGCGGCACCGGTTAGTCTGTTTGTGACGATCCTGCTTCAGCTAGCTCCTCAAGATACCGCCATGGGTAGATACCGCGCGCGTGGCCGTCGCTGAAGACCAACTGCACGCCATAGCCCATCGGCTGCACGTCGGTCAGTGTCACATCGGGCGGTGCCTGTACCGTACCGCCGTCAAGCCGGATGCGGCGGCATTCGGCACACGCACAGGCCTGGCGTAACTGCGCATGAGCGATCTGCCGTTCGCGCCCATCGGACCATTGCAGCGTCAGGGTACGCGCGACGGCGTCGCTGGCGATCTGCTGTGGCGTGCTCACGCGCCTGCACCTTCGATCTGTTGCAAGGCGATCCGGACTGCTTTGCGCACGTCCGGGTCGCGATCCTGCAGGGCGTCGCGCAGTGCCGGCAACGTGTGCGGATCGCGCAGTTCGCCGAGCGCGAGCGCCGCTTCCTTGCGCAGGTTGCTGACCGAGTGCGTAAGCAGGGCGGCGACCGGGGGCGCAGCGCTGGCGTCGCCGGCGTGGCCGAGCGCGCGCACCGCGCGCACGCGGACCTGCCAGTAGTCGTCATCAAGGGCTGCGACCAGCGGGTCGCGTGCCGTGGGTGCGCGCAGCTTGCCGAGCGTGGTGGCGGCTTCCTCGCGGACCTGCCAGGCGCCGTCGCGTAACGCGCCGAGTAGCGCGTGCGTGGCAACGGCGTCCGTCGCAGCCGCAAAGCCCAATGCGCCGACGGCTGCCCGTCGTACGCCAGTGTCGGTGTCTTCCGTCGCCAGTGCGGCGAGCGGCCGCAACGCGCGTGGGTCCTTCAGCCAGCCCAGCACGCCGACCGCTTCCAGCCTGACGCTGGGTGCGCTATCCGAGAGCGCGTGCAGGGCCGGATCGAAGGCCTCGCCAAAGCGCAGTTCGCGCAGCCCTCGAAGTATTGCGGCCCGCACGAAGGGCTCCGGGCGCTCGACCCAACCGCTTAGCACGGCTCCGGACGCAGGATCCTTCAATTCGGTGAGACTTTGTGCAGCTGCGGCACGGACCGCTTCGTCCGTATCGAGGAGCGCGCTGCACAGGGCTTCGACAATCTCCGGCTGTTCCCACGACGCGAGCACGCGCGCTGCTTCGAGCCGAACCTCCGCGGCGGGGTCGTTGCGCAGGGCGGCGACCAGCGCCGGAAGCAGATCAACCTCTTCGAGGTCCGCGATATCGAGCAGCGCGATGCGCCGCACGGCGGCGTCTCCATCGGCAAGCCGAGCGAGCAACGCGGCGCTCTCCGGATCAAGTGCGTCGAGGTGAGGAACGATGATGGACGGCACGGTCATGGGTAAGGGATTCAAACAGGATGATTGATCTGAACGTCGAGGCTTTGAAGCCGTTCGCGGGTGCGCTTGCAGTCGCTTGGCGATCAGGATTTCACGTCAAGCAGACGCACTGCTGCGCGACAGCGTCCTAGCGCAGCAGGTAAGGAATCTCGACCTTGACTGCCCCGGTTGGGCAATCGCGCTCGCAGGGCATGCAGTACCAGCATTCGTCGAACTGCATATAGGCTTTCCCTTTGCTTAAATCGATGGCGAGCAGGTCGAGCGGGCACACGTCGACGCAGACCGTGCAGCCCTTATCGGCGATGCAGAGGTCTTCGTCGATCGTCACGGGGGCGCTGCTGCGCTGAAGAATGTCGTGCGGGGTATAGGACATGTCAATCACCTCTCAGATCGTTGCGGCGAGCGCGGCGGACTCGCGGATGCGGAGTTTCTCGTAAGCGCTGCGCTCGTCGTCGGCAAGCGGCACGATATAAGGCTCGACCGCACGCTTCTCACTCGTCATGCGGCCATTCTCGTCCTTGCGCAGATGCGTGTGGCAGAACCACTGCGCGTCGTCGCGCTGCGGATAGTCGACACGATGGTGATAAAGGCCCCAACGGCTTTCGGTGCGAAACAGCGACGCCCGCGCCGCCATTTCCGCGCAGTCGCGGATGGCGCGGACTTCGGCGGCACGCATCAGTTCATGCGGATTGAGCGCGCGGATCGAGTCGATGTCATCGGCGATTTCGGCGAAGCGCTGCAGGCCAATCTCCATCTTGCGCGTGACTTTCGGCGGTTGCAGATAGTCGTTCACCATACGCCGCAGCTTGTATTCGACCTGCGACGGCGCGTGGCCGTGATCGCGTTCGAGCGGCGCATAGACACGCGCACGTTCGGCGGCAACCTGCTGTTCGTCGACCGGTGCATGCTCGCGGCCGGCCACATAGTCCGCTGCGTTATGACCGGCAAACCAGCCATAGGTG
>JBEKNG010000833.1:0-2964 GCA_049523075.1 Paraburkholderia sp. | reverse complement strand
GCAGGTCCTCCATGGCTACGTCTGCAGCAAGCCGTTCACTATCACGCGCCAGAGCGCGCTCGACTGCGTCGAGCATGTCCTGGTCCTTGAACGGCTTGGGAAAGAAGTCCTGCGCGCCGGCTTTCATCGCTTTCACGCCCATCTCTATGTCTCCATGAGCGGTCATGAAAACGACGGGCATGCGCATGCCGCTGTTGACGATTTCCTGGTGAAAAGCGATTCCGCTTTTTCCACGGAGCCGGACATCGAGAATCAGGCAACTGGGCCCGGCGGCAGAGGGAAACTGGAGAAATTCCTCAGGGGATTCAAAAGTCTCGACGCGCAGGCCAACCGAGCGCAGGAGCGTGCTGAGAGCCAGCCGGATTGCCTTGTCATCATCAACGACATAGACAACCGGGCCGTCGCTGCCTGCAGCGGCCGTCATGATTGGATACGTCGGTCCAGCAGCCATCTGGTAACCCTATGAAGGCAAAGGCGTTCTTATTGCGGCCGCCAATAGCTTATTCTACGCGCCCGGACGGAACGAGAACAATCATCGGCTGCCCCAGGTCATTGTCCGCGACTGGCGCGGTGCCGTGCGCAACCGCCGCAATAATCTTTCATAATGAAAGGTTTGGGCGGGAATCATCTGTAGTGGATAGTGCAAGCGTTTCAATACCTTAGCTTACGCCGCCTTCGAAATCGTAGGCGGTGCCAGTTTTGCACAGCCTGACACTCTTCGTGAAGCCTTTTTTGCCGCGCTTATACGCCGGTATAAGGCGCTTACGCTAATGTGGCATCGGCGTATCCAACCGTAGACTAGCCTCGCCTTGCGGCTAAATCTAATCTTCTCTCATCGCGACACCGCTCCCCGTTACGGCAGCGCAACACTCGCGGTTCGGCCCGACGGAAACATCGCCTTTTCGGACGGCCGCCAGACCGGTTCCCTCTTTCTATAGCGTCTCGAAGGAATCATCGTGTCACATGTTCTGCACCCATAAGTCAATAGTTACGCGAGCTCCATTATTTGTTCGATTGCTGCTTCACTCTTCGCTAAAGAGAGGAACACGATGCTTAACGCCGAACGCAATATGACTTCTGAACTACTGTCAGACAATAGTTCTTACCATGCGTCTATCGACCCCGGGCTGCCCGCCGCCGATCATCCGTCATCGCATCGGCCGCCCCGACGCGCTTCGGCGCCGGGCGGTCAAGACCCGTGGGCGACGATGCTCGCAACCATCCGTCAGCTTTCTTCCCCGCCAGACCCGCTGGGGAAACCTCGGGCCCCGTCTGGGCGGGCCACCTCCGGTAGCGGCACGGTCCGTCCACGCAAGCAGGACGAAGGTGACGTACGCACGTTCACCGTGAGAGTCGTGGAGGCACTGTCGAATTCGCTATTCTCCCTGTGCTGGCACGACGCGACGCTTTGCAACTACCAGGAGCAGGTCTGGTCGCCGTCTCTCGCTCGCGCGTCCGGGTGTTGCGCCATGTCTGGCAAGCACATCAGCCGCGGCGACCCGGTGTACCGTCCTCGAGTCCGCGGGCCTGCCATGCCGCTTAACGGCGACGCGATGATTCTGGCCAGCGAACTGGTCAAGAGACACACAAGCGCCTGCGACGCACCGGGATGAGTGGATGTCGATTCGAACTCACTAGTGAAGCATCGCCAGGGCGTTAGCCCTCGCAGCGGTGCACTCCACCGTCTGACCGCAGGAGGTTCAGCATGAAACTAGAGGCCACCACGTTTTTCCGGCTGCGCCGTCTCGCTCCCGTTCTCGATGACGTACTTGGCGCGCGCGAGGTCGAGCATGCAGACCAGGCCCTGGGACTGGGTTCACTTGCCCAGTTGTGCTCACAGCTGTTCGATGCGTACCACCAGCAACACCCGGACGAGATTGCGCAAGTGCGGCTTGCCGCTTTCGAACCGCAATAGCGCGTTACTGCTACACACTCGGTCCTGCGTGCCTCGGTCAGATCGTCGGGGTGCTGGCATCGTTGAGTCTCGCACGCATTGAATGATTCATATAAGGTAGGAGTGCATAGTAATGAAGCTTTTGCGTTACGGACCGATAGGTCAGGAACTACCCGGAATTCTCGATTCGACGGGAAATTTCCGTGCCTTGCGCCCGATTGTGCGTGACATCGATGCTACCGTTCTTTCGCCTGAGGGCCTGCGATTCCTGGGCGCGCTCGATGTCAGCAAGCTGCCGTTGGTAAGCAATCCTGGTCGACTGGGTTCGCCGATTGGCGCGGTACGCGAAATAATCGCTATCGGCCTCAATTATCGGGAGCACGCGAAGGAGTCGGGATTGCCGATTCCTGCGGAACCCGTAGTGTTCGGAAAATCAACCTCGTCCATCAGTGGCCCAGACGACGATATCCTGTTGCCGCCTGGTTCGGAGAAAACCGATTGGGAAATCGAGTTGGGTATCGTTATCGGAGCGGTTGCGAGGCGCGTCACCAAACAGGTCGCGCGGCAATACGTAGCCGGCTACTGCATGGTCAACGATGTGTCCGAGCGGGCCTGGCAGATCGAGCGCGCCGGCCAATGGGGTAAAGGCAAGAGCTTCGACACCTTCACTCCGGTCGGACCTTGGCTCGTCACTGGCGATGAACTCGACCCGAATGCCCTCGACCTCAACTTGCAGGTGAATGGCCAGATTTGTCAACAGGGCAATACATCGGACTTGATCTTCGATGTTGATATTGTGGTGAGCTACGTCAGTCAGTTCATGACCTTGATGCCCGGCGACCTGATCATTACCGGGACTCCAGCTGGTGTGGGGCTGGGAATGAAGCCGCCAAGATTCCTCGCAGACGGCGATGTGATCGACATGAGCGTATCCGGCCTTGGCACGCAACGGCATGCGGTCATAAAAGCAGTCTGAGGGCGAGCCATGGTTCCGGAAGCGGCTCGAAAAATCGGGAGCCTCGATCATGATGGTCGATCACGGCTACTGCTACTCGTGCTACACAGAGGAC
>JBEKNG010000832.1:0-2965 GCA_049523075.1 Paraburkholderia sp. | reverse complement strand
GCCACCACCGCCATGCCATCCATGGTAACCATGCCAATACCCATACCCACCGCGCCCGTAGTAGCAGCAACCGCCGCCACCGCCACCGCCCCAGATGCCGATCGAACCATAGGCCGGCACATAGCCGTAGCCATACCCATAACCGTAGTCCGGGTAGTACGGTTGTTCCCCGTAGTACGGATAGCCGTAACCAGGCGCGACCGCGCAACCGGCAAGGACCGCCACCACCCCGAGCGCCCCAATCAAGCGAAGCATGATGTTCTCCCTCGTGTAACCTTAAGAAAGAACTGGTGGCGCCAAGTTCCAGAACAATTGTGTCCACTGTTTACAGGAACAATGAGCGCGCCGATACCTCTGACTTGAGCCGTGCGTTGGGCGGTTCAGACGCGTTGCCATTGAATCGTCTCTGTAGTCCGGCGGAGGCTTTTTCGTATGATCGCATCAGGCGCGTGCGGTACTCATGCTTCGAGTGCGAGCGCCGCAAACGTCGCGAGCCAATGTTCGCCCATATAGTCCCCAGCGACATGCGCAAGCGCGCTGGCGAGGTGCAGTTCAGCTGCTTCATTGAGTACTGCGTGGCGCGCATCGTCGGCCGGCAGCGCGTGGGCCAGCGAACGCTGGCACCAGGCGCGGCTGAGATTCAGGCCGTCCAGATGAGCGATCTTGCCGTCGCTGCGATCGGTTACCGTCGCCGGTACGAACAGCGTGGCTGGCTGGCGCACGGCCAGTTCCGGCAGGAATGCGCTGAACCAGTCGAGGAACTGCCCGGCCGGCAACACCCGGCGCATCAGTTCGGCTTCCATCAGCGAGGGCGACAGAAATTCATCTCCGGCCGGCTCCCACGCCTGACACGCCACGTCATTCAGATACCAGCGCCGCGCAGTTTCCACCACCAGGGCTGCGAGCGATTCACGCGAGGTCTGGCGCGCGAAATCGAGCGTCAGCGCGAGCGCGAATGCCATGTTGAAATGCGTGCCGACGCGCAACGGATAGGTGGCCTTGGGAAGGAACTCCTCGAATCGTTCGACAAAAATATCAGTTAGTGGTGCGAAGATTTTGCTCCAACGCGCGGCCTGCGGCAGTTTCAGTGCGTCAATCTGCGCAGAGAGCGCGAGTAGCCAGCCCCAGCCGTAGGGCCGCTCGAAGCCGCGATTGTGCGGCAAGTCGAGATACGCGCGTTCGCCGGCCACATTGGCCTCGGTGAAATGATGATCGACCACGGCGACGATGCGCGATGCCTCGGGCAGATCGGGAAAGCGTTCGAGCAGACGAAGGATCAGCCAGTAGCCATGCACACACGAATGCCAGTCGTAGCTGCCGTAGAAAATCGGATGCAACGCGCGCGGTCCTTGCACGTCCTGCGGACCGGCCAGCGAGTGAGTCAGCTTGTTCGGATACTCACGTGTGAGGTGATCCAGCGCCAGATTGGCGAATTTCGATGCGATAGCGGAAGTGAGTTGAGCGGTCATCGGCGCCTTGTCGGGAGCGGGTCAAAAGCAGGTCAAAAGCGGAATGCGAAGAGATACAGGGTAAACGACAAGTGAAGGTGCGGGGTAGTCATTGCGGTTGACGCGTGCCAAGCATCCTGCTTCCACCGTAGAATCGTATGGGTAAACTTAATCCACAGAAGGTGGGTCATGCTTTCATCTAGACGGTATCGTTGGTTGAATATAGCTGGGTGCGCGGTGCGGCCCATGCGGTCATTCCCCCAGGCGCTCGTCCTGAGCATTGTTTTTGCCAGTTTTGGCGTGGCTGGCGAGGCCGCAGGCCAGGTGCCGCCGGCCGGTAACGCCGGGCAAGGCAAAGTCTATTTCCAGCAAAACTGCGCCATGTGCCACGCTGACAGCCCCGGGCCCGGAAACCTGCCGATCCAGCGTCAGGGTCCCAGCCTCGTGGGAGTGTTTGGCCGGCACGCCGGTTCTCTGCCGAACTTCAACTTTACCAATGCCCTGAGCGAGTCGGACGTCACCTGGGACTCAACGACCCTCGAGCGCTTTCTCGCGAATCCGACGGCGGCTGTGCCCGGCACCGCCATGCCCGTTTCCGTCGCCGATTCCAGCGATCGCCACAACGTGATTGCCTACCTCTCCACCTTGCAGCTTCCGGCGCAGGTTTCCTCAACCGCCCAGCCCGCGTCCGCTGCTTCGCCTGAATCCGATCCTGGCGATTGGCGTCATGCCGCCCCGGGTGTCACGCATCACATTACGGTGGCGGATTTGCCCGCACCCTACAGCACGGTTTCGTCGGGAAACGGTCCGCGCGTGGTGACGCAGCCCGCCAATGCCTCGCCGTCCGTTCCGCCGGGGTTCAAGGTTCAGCCTTTCGCGACGGGGCTGTCGAATCCCCGCATCGTGCGTGTCGCACCCAACGGCGATATTTTTGTCGCGGAGACGTCCGCGAATCGCATCAGGGTATTGCGTGCTGCCGACGGAGCGGCTACGCCGTCCGACAATCAGGTTTTTGCCGATGGCTTGGACCGGCCTTTCGGTATCGCCTTTTATCCACCGGGAAACCATCCGCAATGGATCTACGTGGCGAATAACAATTCGGTTGTCCGTTTCCCATATCGCAATGGGGACCTTAAGGCGAGCGGCACGGCGCAGGTCGTCGTGCCACGTCTGACGGAAAGCAGGGGCGGCCATAGCACGCGCGACGTGGCCTTTTCGCTGGATGGCAAGCGCATGTTCATTACCGTCGGTTCCGGGTCGAACGTCGCGGAGAGCATGAGCAAAAAGAATCCTGAAGAGCTGGCTCGCTGGGACGCCGAACACGGACAGGGTGCGGGATGGGATGCTGAAACCAATCGCGCCGATATTCTCGTGACGGACCCGGAAGGCCATGAACCGCTCCACACTTATGCGACGGGCATTCGCAATGGCGCAGGAATCGCGATGGATCCGGATACGGGCGAGTTGTGGGCTGCGACCAACGAGCGAGATGGCCTCGGCGACAATCTCGTGCCGGA
>JBEKNG010000831.1:0-2969 GCA_049523075.1 Paraburkholderia sp. | reverse complement strand
AACGGAGCAGGACGTCGATTACGTCATCAACCTGCTGAAGACCAAGATTTCGAAGTTGCGCGATCTGTCGCCGCTGTGGGAAATGTACAAGGACGGGATCGATATTTCGACGATCCAGTGGGCTGCGCACTAAGCTGCCGCACGGCTGTACCCGCTGGGCGAAACATCGCACCGAATGCAGGTTGAAACGAATCAAGGAGTGTAATCATGGCTTATAGCGACAAGGTTCTGGACCACTACGAAAATCCGCGCAACGTGGGTTCCTTCGCCAAGGACGACGATGCAGTGGGTACCGGCATGGTCGGCGCGCCGGCTTGCGGCGACGTGATGAAGCTGCAGATCCGCGTGGGTGCGGACGGCATCATCGAAGACGCGAAGTTTAAGACGTATGGCTGCGGCTCGGCGATTGCCTCCAGTTCGCTCGTGACCGAATGGGTGAAGGGCAAGACGCTCGATCAGGCCATGTCGATCAAGAACACGCAGATCGCAGAAGAACTCGCGCTGCCGCCGGTCAAGATCCACTGCTCGATCCTCGCGGAAGACGCGATCAAGGCGGCGGTTGCCGACTACAAGCAACGCCACGGCGAAACTGCAGACGCGGGCGAAAAGCAGCACGCTGCTTAAGGCCGCCACGAGAAACGCTATGGCAATTACGTTGACCGAAAAGGCAGCACAGCACGTCCAGAAGTATCTGGTCCGACGCGGCAAGGGTGTCGGGCTGCGGCTCGGCGTGCGCACGACCGGATGCTCGGGTTTGGCCTACAAGCTCGAATACGTGGATGAACTCGCGCCCGAAGATCAGGTATTCGACTGCAGTGGCGTGAAGATCATCGTCGACCCGAAGAGTCTCGCCTATATCGACGGCACGGAACTCGACTTCGCACGTGAAGGGTTGAACGAAGGCTTCAAGTTCAACAACCCGAACGTGAAGGACGAGTGCGGCTGCGGCGAATCGTTCCGCGTCTGAGGGGACTGAGTCCGCGTGAAGCGGAAAAAAGGCGGCGCGGGCCGCCTTTTTTTGATTTGTCCCACCTGATGGCGCGTCTGACGTCGCAGCTTGTTTTGCAATCTTGTTTTGCGCACTCATTTTGCACACTGAGTGCGCCCCTTGAACGGACCACACCTGATTCGATGGCCTCGCTGAACGACAGCCACTTCGACCTGTTTGAACTGCCGGAGCAATACACACTCGACGCTAGCGCGCTCGACCATGCGTATCGCGCGGTGCAGTCGCAGGTGCACCCCGACCGCTTCGCCGCGGCGGGCGACGCGCAAAAGCGTATTGCGATGCAATGGGCGACGCGCACGAACGAGGCGTATCAGACCCTGCGCGATCCGCTGAAGCGGGCCACTTATCTGCTGTCGCTGCGCGGCATCGATGTCGGCGCGGAGAACAACACGGCCATGGAGCCGGCGTTCCTGATGCAGCAGATGGAGTGGCGCGAAGGCATTGAAGATGCCGCCGCGGCGAAGAACGTCGACGCGCTCGATGCCTTGCTCGCCGAACTGCGCGACGAGGAGCGGGTGCGTTTTACGAAACTCGCCGCCTTGCTCGATAGCGGGGCGAACCAGGCAGCGGGCGAGGCAGTGCGGCAGTTAATGTTTATCGAGCGGGTGGCGGCGGAAATCGGCACACAGATCGAACGGCTCGACAACTAACGCGCAAACGTCGTGTTCTTTGCCCGATCAACCTAGCAACGCGAACCATTCAGGACGGGGTATAACGTTCCCCGAAGAAGATCTCAGATGGCTTTACTGCAAATCTCCGAACCCGGCATGGCGCCCGCGCCGCATCAGCGGCGGCTCGCGGTCGGTATCGATCTCGGCACCACCAATTCCCTCGTCGCTGCGGTGCGTAGCGGCATTCCCGATGTATTGCCCGACGCGGACGGCCATGTGCTGCTGCCGTCGGTGGTCCGCTATCTGGAGAAGGGCGGCCGCCGCATTGGCCGGACCGCCAAGGCCGAAGCGGCGAGCGATCCGCGTAACACGATCGTCTCGGTCAAGCGCTTCATGGGCCGTGGCAAGGCGGAAGTGGAAGGGGCCGAAAACGCGCCGTACGATTTCGTCGACGCGCCGGGCATGGTGCAGATCCGCACCGTCGACGGCGTGAAGAGCCCGGTCGAAGTGTCGGCGGAAATTCTGGCGACGCTGCGTCAACTCGCGGAAGACACGCTCGGCGACGATCTGGTGGGCGCCGTGATCACGGTGCCGGCGTATTTCGACGAAGCGCAGCGCCAGGCCACCAAGGACGCCGCGCGTCTGGCCGGCCTGAATGTGCTGCGCCTGCTCAACGAGCCGACTGCCGCGGCGATCGCCTATGGTCTCGACAACGGTTCCGAAGGCCTCTACGCGGTGTATGACCTCGGCGGTGGCACCTTCGACCTGTCGATCCTCAAGCTCACCAAGGGCGTCTTCGAAGTCCTCGCGGCGGGGGGCGATTCCGCGCTCGGCGGCGACGATTTCGATCATGCGCTCTATCGTCACGTGCTCGAGCAGGCCGGCATCGCGCCGCAGACGCTCGCCGCGGAGGACGTACGGATGCTGCTTGACAGCGTACGCGTGGCCAAGGAGGCGTTGTCGGACGCGCCTGTGGCAAGGTTGCAGGCGACGCTCTCGAACGGCACCCAGCTCGATCTGACAATCGACGAGGCCACTTTCGAGGCCATCACGCAGGCGCTGGTGCAGCGCACGCTCGGACCGACCAGGAAAGCGCTGCGCGACGCGAAGGTCACGATCAAAGAAATCAAGGGCGTGGTGCTGGTGGGCGGCGCGACCCGTATGCCGGTGATCCGCCGCGCGGTGGAGGCGTTATTCGGCCAGCCGCCCCTTACCAACCTCAACCCAGATCAGGTAGTCGCGCTCGGCGCGGCGATCCAGGCCGATCTGCTGGCCGGCAACCGCGGCGCCGACGGCGACGAATGGCTGCTGCTCGACGTCATCCCGCTGTCGCTTGGTGTTGAGACCAT
>JBEKNG010000830.1:0-2972 GCA_049523075.1 Paraburkholderia sp. | reverse complement strand
AGGCGTTCGCGGCGACCGGTATGTGCCGGATGTATCCGCCGCGGCATCCGTTAAGCCGTTCTTGCTGCAGTACGTTCCGCCGCCCGTCGCACAGCCGCTGCCTCATGGTTTGGTTGCCCGCGCGAGTGTCGCGACCTGTGTGACAATACCACCTCGTATCGCTGACCCCTGCGGCCCGAACGGACTCGCAGGCGCAATCGTTCCATTTCACCTTTGAAGAACCGGCACGCCCGAAAGGGCCTCGCTGCGTTGTCCCCGAATCGACCTGTGACTCATCCTGATCCCGTTTCATCCCCATCGTTTATCGAGTTATCGAACGGCTTGCGCATGCCCTATGTGGTCGAAGGCGAGGGCGAAATGCTGCTGTTCGTGCACGGGTCATTGTGCGACTACCGCTACTGGCAGCCGCAACTCGACGGGATGGCGAAGCATTATCGCTGCGTCGCCGTGAGTCTCACGCACTACTGGCCGGTGACCGATACGCCGCCTGACGCGCCGTTTAGCTGGAGCAATCACGCCGACGAAGTGGCCGAATTCATTGAGCGCTTCGGTGCAGGGCCCGCGCACGTCGTGGGCCATTCGCGCGGTGGCTGCGTGGCATTTCATTTTGCGCGGCGCCACCCTCAGCTTTTGCGCACGTTGACGCTCGCTGACCCAGGCGGGCCGTTGCAGATTGCCGGAAGACCGGCCGCGCGCCTGCCGGAAACGGTCAATGCGCTACGGGCGCGCGCCGCTCAACTGATCGAGGAGGGGAAGGTGGATGCGGGCCTGCAACTGTTTGTCGATTCAGTGAGCCGTCCCGGTTTCTGGGCGAGAAGTACCCAGGCGTTCCGCACGATGGCAACCGACAACGCCCATACACTGGCGCGTCAATTCCGCGATCCGCTGCCGCCGTACACGTCGGAAGACGCCGCACAAGTGCGCTGCCCCGTATTGCTAATCGATGGTGAAAAGAGTCCAGACATGTTCAGGCGTACTGCGACTGCGCTCGCCTCGTGGTTGCCGGATGCGCGGCGCGAGACTGTGCGCGGCGCGTCGCACGGAATGAATCTGGCGCACCCCGCGGCGTTCAATCGATATATCGACGAATTTATCCGCAGTGTGAGCGCTGCAAATCAGAGCTGATTCGGCGTGACACGAATGCTTGCCGTCGCAGGCCGCGCGCACCCGTAACGGGCTCGCGCCACGGCTGCGGTTTAACAGTGGTTTACCGTTAGGCCTTGCGGCGCACGTCGGCGTCGAGCGCGAGTTCGGCTGCTTCGCCGACGAGGCCGTGGTAGTACAGATGCACGCCGATGGCGAGCGAGTCGTTGCGGATTTCCTGGAGGACTTTCCGTGCCTTCGCGGGTTCCTTGAACACCAGGTAGTGCGCTTCATTGGCAACCAGTGCGGCGACCTTGTGCAGGCCATGGCTGTTTAACCTGGCGACGAGTGCGTCGAGGCTGCTGTGCGTGCGCGCGTCGGTACGCGGATACAACATATGCAGTACCGCGACGTTTTGTGTCTTCAGTGTCGCCGACAACGCCACCACGATGTCCTGATGGTTCAGCGCGGTGACGATGCTGTCTTCGGTGTGGTTGAGATCCGGAAACAGCGTTTCAAGCGATGCGTTCATCTGGTAGTCCTGTTCTTCTGGCTGGATAAAAAGGCCCGCCGCGCACGGCGGGCCAAAGACAGCGGTGTGTTTTGCAGGGGAAGCAATACACGCAGTGAGTATCTCAGAGGACGCGTATTTATGCTGCATCCTCATTGCAATACATTGTTGCGTTCTCAGCGCTCTCTTTCACTTGGCTGGCGGATTTTATCCGACCAATATTCGTGAGCCGTGCAATGGCTTAAAGGCAAATGTTTCAAAGCAATTCACAACGAATGTTGCTGCGGGAGAGATGGATTGTTGCGGCCAATCGTCGCAATCAATTGACGCCGGGGCCGTAAAATGCAGGCCGGAGCCGGAGCATGGCGAGCAACGACAGGATGGCTGGGCCGGAACTGCAGATTACCACTGCAGATTACGCTGCGGTCATAACCGCACAAGGCAGCCGCGCCGCCGTCAATCTGGTCTTTTAAGGCACTCGTAGTCCGGCACGTGTGCGATGCGATAGTAAAAGGAAAGTGTAGATGAACGACTCTAAGACACACGCAACGCTGAAGTTTTCAGATAGCGACCAGACGATTGATCTGCCGATCTACAAGGGCACGCTTGGCCCTGACGTGATTGACATCCGGAAACTATACGGCCAGACCGGCAAGTTCACATACGACCCGGGCTTTATGTCGACGGCGGCTTGTAACTCGGCCATCACCTATATCGACGGTGACAAGGGTGAGCTGCTGTATCGCGGCTATGCGATCGACGATCTCGCGCAGAACGCCGACTTCCTCGAATCCTGCTATCTGCTGCTTAAGGGCGAACTGCCGAACGCGCAGCAGAAGGAAGAGTTCGTCTGGACCGTCACGCAGCACACGATGGTGCATGAGCAGATGCACTTCTTCTTCCGCGGCTTCCGTCGTGACGCGCACCCGATGGCGATTCTGGTCGCTGCAGTCGGCGCGCTGTCGGCGTTCTATCACGACTCGCTCGACATCAACAATCCGCAGCACCGTGACGTGTCGGCGATTCGCATGATCGCGAAGCTGCCGACGCTGGTGGCCATGGCGTACAAATACACGGTCGGTCAGCCGTTCGTGTATCCGAAGAACGATCTGTCGTACAGCGCGAACTTCATGCGCATGATGTTTGCGAACCCGGCGGAAGAGTACAAGGTCAACGACGTGCTGGTGCGCGCCCTCGACCGTATCCTGATCCTGCACGCGGACCACGAACAGAATGCGTCGACCTCGACGGTGCGTCTGGCCGGTTCGTCGGGCGCGAATCCGTTTGCGTGTATCGCAGCCGGAATCGCTTGCCTGTGGGGCCCGGCACACGGCGGCGCGAACGAAGCCGCACTGAACATGCTGGAAGAGATCGGCTT
>JBEKNG010000829.1:0-2974 GCA_049523075.1 Paraburkholderia sp. | reverse complement strand
TGGAATCTGGCTTTTCAGCGAGTCGGCCCAGCGGGCGAATTCGTCAATGTCGACCTTGTTGTCGCCTGCATTCACCACGATCTGCGGCCGGTCGACAAGCTCCGGCACGGAGACCACGCCGATCAACACAGTAATCGGTGCCGCGGGCGGGGGTTCGCCGGGGGCACGGCGGGACCTTACAGGGTAAGCAGTCAGGCAGGCGGACGAGTGCCGCCAGCAGAAAAAATGTCAGCCCTGTCGACAATATGAACCAGCTGCGCGAGTGATGTGACTTCCATCTTCGTCATCACCCGTGCCCGATGAGCCTTGATCGTCTTCTCGGCGGTGCCCAGTTCACCCGCGACCTGCTTGTTCAGGCGCCCGGTGACGATCAACGCCATGACTTCGCGCTCGCGAGGGGTTAGCCGGTTAAAGCGCTGACGCAGCGTATCGCGCTCGCAGCGGTTCGCATAGCGCTGGTTGGCGGACTCGAGTGCGGACTCAATCGCCCGTAGCAGGTCTATATCGCGCACCGGTTTGGTCAAAAAGTCCGTGGCTCCTGCCTTCATGGCGTGCACAGTCATGGAGATATCGCCGTGGCCCGTTAGAAAAATGATCGGCAGCGTGGCGCCAAGCTGACGCTGCAACTGCAGACCATCCAGGTCCGGCAATTGAACGTCCAGCACCAGACACGCGGGGCGCGCGTCCACGTCGACTTCGGCCAAAAATTCGCGGGCCGAAGCAAACACTTCGACAGAATGGCCAGCTGAACGAATCAATCTGGCTAAGGCGCGACGAACCGAATCGTCATCGTCGACGACGAACACAAGCGTTTCTGGCTCAAGCATGGTTAACACCGCGACCTCTGGTTCCCTGTATCGCTCCCAATGGGTAACGTGACATAGAACGTCGCGCCTCGATCAAGATTGTTTTCAGCCCAAATCCGGCCACCGTGCAGCTCCACGATCGACCGGCTGATCGACAGTCCAAGCCCCAGGCCATGAGGTTTGGATGTATAGAATGGCTTAAAGATCGCATCGAGCTTGCCTACTGTGAGTCCATGCCCGCAGTCGCGCACTGCGATGCGAGCCATGTCCTCACTCTGCAGGGCAAGTTCCACGGATACCACCCGATCCTTTGGAACGACCTGACTCATGGCATCAAATGCGTTTAACAGGAGATTCAGCGCCACCTGCTGCAATTGCACCTTATCGGCGCACACGGCGGGCACATCGTCACAGATTTCCAGTGCTACGCGTGTTTCGCGCACGATCGCATCGGTGTGCAGCAGAAGAACCGCATCGCGAATCACCGTGGCGAGATCGAGGGGTGCGGACTCCATATCGACCTTCTTGACCGTCGCCCGAATGCGCCGGAGGACCTCGCTGGCACGATAGTCATCCTGAACGATGTCGTTCAATATGTCGCGCACCTCGGCCACGTCAATCGGATCAGCTGCCATAAAACGCTGGGCGGCCTGCACGTTGCTCAGAATCGCCGTGAGCGGCTGATTAAGCTCATGCGCAAGAGATCCAGCCAACTCCCCCATTGTCGAAACGCGGGTCAGATGAGCGAGATCTTGCTGGTTTCGCACGAGCTCGTAATGATCAGACCTGTCCTCGACAAAGGCGAGAGTCGACGTGTCCTCCTGAAAGGAGGATCGCCTGACGACGATTTCTGCTGGAAATTCTGTGCCCTGCTTGCGTCGCGCAACGACACGGCGCGTCGCTTCAGACGGGCGATCCGGTGAGGCAGAGGGGAATCCGTTGCACCATAAAGGACTACGTGGGTCATCGAACTCAGGAACGAGCAACGAGACCGGCTTGCCGATCATTTCGCCATCCTCGTAATCGAACAGGCTTTCTGCTCGTGCGTTGGCTGCCAGAACTTCGCCGCGGCTCCCGAGCATGAAAGTGGCGAGCGGCAGCGACTGCCACACGTTGCGAAAACCCTCCACGAGACTGTCGTGCGAAGCCCGCTCCTGTGTGATGCTCTCGTTGTCTGAGCCAGAGCCAGAACCGTGATGATCCGACAGCACCCGGTGAAAAGCCCGGAGCGTCGACATATGGCGTCTTCCAGCAGGAGTATGCCTCACGTGATGCACACCAGGAGCCGCCCTATGGAGCGTCTCTTTGATATCTGTCCGGCCGAATTCCGCGGGCGGATCCCGCTGCATATCTGGCGGGTCCGGCCTGACGAACAGTTCGACCATCCGGGCAACCGCCCTGGCGTGTATCCTCGGCTCGCGAAAGCTCGAACCCGGCTCCCCTGCGGTCTGACCTGATAACTCCGGCTGTCCATATGCGCCACTTGGTGATGCTGTCGAATCGCGATGTGTACGCGACATCAGCAGCCACACGATGACAGCCGCTTGCGCAAACACAATTGCCGGAAATAGCATGTTCACGACAAATGTCTCCTGAGTTTGGCCATATTCGAAGGACATTAATGAACATCGGAATGCAATGCCGCCCATGGGTTAACACCATGCACAACATGTTTTGAGCGGCTACGTCTAAATGCTTTCGATAACGTTGGCGCGACAACCCAGGTTTCGACAGAAACGCCAGCAGATTTCACGCCAGCAGATTTCGGCCTGCCTCAGATAAGGGCAAGCTGATATCGGTCCATGAACAGGACCGAAGACATGCAAAATTAACTCGCCCCTGCGTCTACACCGGGCGCGGACATGCGAACGCATAAAGTCCACGCCGCTGGATCAGACGCTGCTTCCGGAGTGTGGGTCTTGTTTTTTTAATGCCCGCTATTCTTCAACACACTCTGAATTGCCTGTGTGCGTCAAACATAATACTAATAAACCTCGAAAGCAAAAACTCACTGAAGACCAACGCATTGAACACCAGCCACAGCAACTGTCAACCGGGGGATTGAAGTCACACAGAATCCTTACAGACGCTTCCATTCTACTTGCCAATACCAATAACGCAAATACTTTTTTGGGCAATTTTTACTTCGCTCGATGCTTCATCTGCAT
>JBEKNG010000828.1:0-2977 GCA_049523075.1 Paraburkholderia sp. | reverse complement strand
CGCCCGACGAATGCGGCGAGATGATCGAGCGTTCGCGGCACCGCCTCAAGCGTTCGACTACTGTCAACCCGGAGACGGGGCAAGAGGACGTGATCCGCAATCGCACCAGCGAAGGCATCTGGTTTCAGCGCGGCGAGGATGCGTTCATCGAACGTATCGACCAGCGGATCGCCAGCCTGATGAACTGGCCGATCGAGAACGGCGAAGGCCTGCAGATCCTGCACTACGACGCGAGCGGCGAATACCGCCCGCACTTCGACTATTTCCCGCCGGATCAGCCGGGCAGTGCTGTGCATACGGCACGTGGTGGCCAACGGGTGGCGACCCTCATCGTCTATCTCAACGATGTGCCGGACGGCGGTGAAACCATATTCCCGGATGCGGGTTTGTCGGTTGCCGGCAGACAGGGTGGCGCGGTGTACTTTCGCTACCTGAACGGCCTGCGGCAACTCGATCCGCTTACCTTGCACGGCGGTGCGCCGGTACGGGCCGGCGAGAAATGGATTATGACGAAGTGGATGCGGGAGCGGGAGTACTGTTGATGCGCGGTCGGGTACGGCGAAGGACCTGCTGACCCGGCCGCACGTGGTGCGGGGCCCACCGGCGGCCTCCACGCCTACACAAACGTCGCCACGCGTCTTTGCAAGCCCCTTAGCCAGCCTGCAACGCTTTGCTGCGCTCACCATCGTGACCGACTTCGCGCAGCACCGCATCGAAGAAATGCGCTTGCGCTCCGGCATCGGAGCGCGCATAGGCGCGGTTGATCCCGCTAATCACGGCACGGATCGACGCCGTAATCAGATTCGCGTCAATGCCCACGCCGAACGCGCTACCCACCACCTGGGCACCGGCCATTTCGGCAATCGCGATCGCTTTGGCGTCGGCGCCTTGCGTGAGCGCGCGTTCTTCGTAGTGCTGGATCCGTACCGGCGTGCGCAATGCGTGCATCAACGCGTCGAGCGGGCCGTTGCCTTCACCGGTCAGTACCGTGCGCTCGCCGGCGAGTTCCACGGTCAGCTTGATCCGTTCGCGGCCGCCGTCTTCCGACAGCGTATGGCCGATGTAGCGCAGCGGGGACACGCTGCGCACATATTCGTCCTGGAACACCTCCCAGATCTGCTGGGCGCTGACTTCCTGGCCGGTGTCGTCCGTCACTTGCTGAACGGCTGAGCTGAAGTCGACCTGCAGACGGCGCGGCAGCACCACGCCATGGGTCTGCTCGAGCAGATAGGCAATGCCGCCTTTGCCCGACTGGCTGTTGACGCGGATGATCGAATCGTAGGTGCGACCCAGATCACGCGGGTCGACCGGCAGATAGGGCATTTCCCACACCGCGTCATCCTTCTGCACCGCGAAGCCTTTCTTGATGGCGTCCTGATGCGATCCGGAGAAGGCTGTGAATACCAGGTCCCCGACGTACGGATGGCGCGGATGCACTGGCAATTGCGTGCATTCCTCGGCGGTGCGGGCGACTTCGTTGATGTTCGAGAAGTCGAGGCCCGGATTGACACCCTGGGTGTACAGATTGAGCGCGAGCGTGACGAGATCGACGTTACCGGTGCGCTCGCCGTTGCCGAACAGACAGCCTTCGACCCGGTCGGCGCCGGCCATGACCGCCAGCTCAGCCGCCGCGACCGCGGTGCCGCGATCGTTGTGCGGGTGGACCGACACGATGAGCGAATCACGCCTCGCCAGGTTGCGGTGCATCCATTCAATCTGGTCTGCATAGATGTTCGGCGTGGCCATTTCGACCGTTGCCGGCAGATTGACGATGGCTTTGTGTTCGGGCGTGGGTTGCCAGATATCGAATACGGCGTCGCACACTTCCTTGGCGAATTCGAGTTCGGTGCCGCTGAATACTTCCGGGCTGTATTGCAGCGTGAAGGCTGTTTCGGGCGCTGCGTCCACCAGACGCTTCATGGTGCGCGCTGCATTCACGGCCAACTGCTTGACGCCGTCGCGCTCGAGTCCGAAGACGATCTTGCGGAATTCCGGTGCGGTGGCGTTGTACAGATGGACGATCGCACGCGGCGCGCCGCGCACCGATTCGAAGGTGCGTTCGATCAGGTCGTCACGCGCCTGCGTGAGTACTTCGATCGTCACGTCATCGGGAATATGGCCGCCCTCGATCAGCTCGCGGACGAAATTGAAGTCGGTTTCCGAGGCAGACGGGAAAGCGACTTCAATCTCCTTGAAGCCGATCTGCACCAGCGTCTTGAACATGCGCATCTTGCGCTGCGCGTTCATCGGCTCGAACAGGGCCTGATTGCCGTCGCGCAGATCGGTGCTCATCCAGATCGGCGGATGCGTGATGGTGCGCGAGGGCCAGGTGCGGTCAGGCAAGTTGACGGGAGTGAAGGGGCGGTACTTGGTAGCGGGATTTTTCAACATGATGGTCTCGTGAGTTCAGAAAAGACGTGAAGGAATCGAAACGAAGAAGACGTGCAGAGGTGTCCGGCGCGGCGTGACGCGGCGGGACTGACATGGCTGGCCGATTGGGCCACGAACAGGCCACACCGGCGGGATCGGCCGGATAGAGACGGTCCGCCGCGTTGACGTTGCGGCCGCCTGGTCAAGCAAACAAGGAATTCTGTGGTGGTTCATCAGCCCGTTGCCCGGTGAGCAATCCATGGAGCGAGAAAGGAACGAGACGAAGCGCGGCCGCCGGTTGGCAACCGGGGCAAGGTCAGCAAAGCTTGGGAATTAGTGACGCTTCAGATGCGTTAGATGCAGGAAGCGCGTAGCAGCAGACCTAGCCCGGTAGAGGGGGCTAGTAGTAGGAGGGATAGCAGGGTCTGTGCGCGGAACATGGCCGTAATAGGATCACAAATGGCGATAGGAGTCAAGCAGTGCTTGCGCCGCGCGGTCGGGCGAAAGGCCGGCCAGGCCCAGGTCCAGTCCCCAGACCCGGCCCCCAAGGCCCAGCCCCAGGTCCAGGCACGTTCATCGCCCCGCCGTGTTGTCGCGCGGACGCGCG
>JBEKNG010000827.1:0-2986 GCA_049523075.1 Paraburkholderia sp. | reverse complement strand
AGCGCCGCCCAGCCGAACGTGCCGAGCAAAACCTCGAGTACGAATACCGCCCCGCCCAGCGGCACGTTGTAGACGGCCGCCAGCCCCGCGCCAGCGCCGCAGGCCACCATGATCCGGCTCTCCGCCACCGACAACCCCGCCCGATGCGACAGCCAGCCGGCCCACACCGAGCCGATCTCGCGCGGCGCCACTTCCCGGCCCAACGGCGAACCGAGCGCGACGGTCACGATCTGCAGCAACGCATGCACCACCGTGCTGACGACCGGCATGCGTGGATCGTTCGATTTCACTGCTTTTTTGATGCTCACGAGCGGACGCCCGAACCGGTACAACGCCCCCCATCCAAGTCCCGCGACGAGTCCGCAAATGACCATGACCAGCACGCGCCGCCCGGGAGACGCGGCACTCACTCCTTCCAGGAAACTCTCGCTGCTGATGACGTGTGTCACGCTGTAGTCAAATGCGATGTGCTGGATCCAGTGGAGCAACAGCGCCAGCAGCATGCCGCCCAAACCCGCGCCGACACCGGTCAGAAGGGTAACGGCCGCGAGTACGGTGAAGGGGCTTGGTTCGCGAAGCGCAGGCTCGCTGACAATCGGTCTGGCAGACATGATGGACGAAGAGGACAATCAATTTCGAGATGTCGTCATCGTATGCCGCACGGCAACATGAGGCAAATTGATTTTTCTACTTCAATGATGATCGTTCTGCATATGTTCTCCGGGTAACGCCCACGCAACATGGTTGGTGTTCCGACGAGACTTTTGAACCATGCGCCGCACTGGCCACAAATGCAAATCACCAACCAAACGAAAAAATTACGCATACAAAACGAATACATTACATTCATGCTTTCAATTTCATAAACCGAATGGTCCGACTGTGTCCTGTACGCTGCAATTTGCTGCCCGGACTTAGGGACATTTACTAAGAAAGCGCATTTCAAGCATGCAGACGCTTAACGGTCGGCGTACACTCCGTCGAAGCCCGCACCACGGGGTGCGCGGGTTGCACAGCGGCCCGCCGTCAGGCACGGGTTGTTCGGAGACTTGGAGAAAAAACACATGAGTTGGACTCGGGAACAGAAAAACGTCACGATCGCGGCGTATCTGGGATGGACACTCGACGCATTCGATTTCTTTCTAATGGTGTTCATATTGAAAGATATCGCGAGTGAGTTTGGTACGGACGTTAAGACCGTAGCCTTTGGGATCACGTTGAGTCTTATGATGCGCCCGGTCGGCGCGCTCATTTTCGGCTGGCTGGCCGACAAATTCGGCCGCCGCCCCACGCTGATGGTCAACATCGCGTGCTATTCACTGCTCGAACTGTTATCTGGTTTTTCGCCTAACCTCACCACGCTGCTTGTGCTGCGCGCGCTGTTCGGTATCGCAATGGGCGGCGAATGGGGCGTTGGCGGCGCACTGACCATGGAAACCGTGCCGGCCAAATCGCGCGGCATTGTCTCCGGTCTGCTGCAAGCCGGCTATCCCAGCGGCTATCTGCTCGCTTCGGTCGTATTCGGCGTGCTGTATCAGTACATCGGCTGGCGCGGCATGTTCATGGTCGGCGTGCTTCCTGCACTGCTGGTCCTTTACGTGCGCGCGCATGTGCCTGAGTCGCCAGCCTTCAAAACGCTGGAAAAGCGCGCAAGGCCAGGTCTTATTGTTACGCTGAAGAAGAACTTCACCTTGTCGATCTACGCGATCGTCCTGATGACTGCGTTCAATTTCTTCTCGCACGGCTCGCAGGACCTGTATCCGACCTTCTTGCGTGAGCAGCATCACTTCGGCCCGCATACCGTCTCGATCATCACGATTGTGCTGAATATTGGCGCAATCTGCGGCGGCTTGTTCTTCGGCTTCATCTCCGAGAAAATCGGCCGCAAGCGTGCGATCTTTATCGCTGCCTTGATCGCACTGCCGGTGCTGCCGTTGTGGGCGTTTTCGAGCACGCCGGTGCTGCTGGCTGTCGGCGCGTTCCTCATGCAGATTTCGGTGCAAGGCGCCTGGGGCGTGATTCCGGTTCATCTGAACGAAATCTCGCCGGATGAAATCCGCGCTACCTTCCCGGGCCTCGTGTATCAGCTTGGCAACCTGCTCGCCTCGGTCAATGCGCCGCTGCAAGCGGGCCTCGCCGAACAGCACGGCAACAACTATGCATTAGTGATGGCGGTGGTCATCGGCATCGTGGCCGTAGTCATTGCGGTGCTGATTCCGTTTAGTCGTGAACGTCGGGGCATCGACATGACACAATCCGCCAAAGAGGTCGCCGCGGTTTAACATCGTTTCATAGCGGCTGCACCGCAAGCAGCAGCACCGAAACACATAGACAGGTGGCCTCCGGCCGCCACGCCAGACAGTATGAAGAGGCCGTTCCGATTTCGCTCGGAACGGCCTTTTTTATTTGGCGCCTGAACCGTTGTCCGAAACATTTGACGCACCGCAGCGGAGCCTTTTAGAGGATTCCGTCCACACAGAGCCCTTGCCCTGGCCCATTGTGTCATCTCGCACCCGGCGCAGCCTGACGCGGGCGTGCCTGGCCGGCTAGAGGTTGCCACCCAGGCGCCGCGTTGCACCTGGCACCGCAAGTGCTGTCAAACAATTAAAGCGAGCCCTCCGCATCCGGCGGAAGTGTCCGCACGCACCATCAAAACAGGGAGGAAGCGTCATGTCGTGGTTCTTCTTAGTGCTGGTCGTCGCCGCCGCGGCGCTCGTCTACCTTCAGGCTCGCGCCTCGTGGTGGCTCGCCTTCCTGATCGTCTGGGTCGCGGCCGCGCATCTGAGCGGCGCGGCGGGACCGCTCGCCACCGCTATCCTCGCCATCGTGTTCGTGCTGCCGGCCCTCGTCCTGACGGCGAAGCCGCTGCGCCGCGCATGGCTGTCGAAGTCCATACTCGAGATCTTCCGCAAGATCCTGCCTGCGATGTCACCCACTGAGCGCGACGCCATCGAGGCCGGCACGGTCTGGTGGGACGCAGCATTGT
>JBEKNG010000826.1:0-2993 GCA_049523075.1 Paraburkholderia sp. | reverse complement strand
TCTGGCGTGGGAACCGGATGCGTCGGCACCGTTGCCGTTTGCGCGGCTGCAACCCCGCATTGCCCGCAAGACGCTGACTAAAAAGATTCTTGCCGATTCGCCCGCCACGTTCCTCGCCTACGATCTGCTCGAGGCGAACGGCAACGACTTGCGTATGACGCCACTTGCTGAGCGGCGCGCGCAACTCGATGCGCTTGCGGTTTCCCTCGACGGCACGCTGGCCCACGATCTGTTGCGCGTTTCACCACGCGTAGAGGCGCAGGACTGGGTCGCGCTCGCACGACTGCGCGAAGAAAGCCGCGAACGCGGCGTGGAAGGCCTCATGCTCAAGGAGCGCCGATCGATGTACGGCGTCGGCCGTACCAAGGCATCGGGCACATGGTGGAAATGGAAGATCGATCCCTACGCGGTGGATGCTGTGCTGGTCTACGCTCAACGCGGACACGGCCGACGCGCGAGCCTCTACACCGATTTCACCTTCGCCGTATGGGACGAGGCCGACGGCGTGCGTACGTTAGTGCCGTTTGCCAAGGCCTATTCCGGCCTCACGGATGAAGAGATGCGCCAGGTCGACGCAATCGTGCGCAAGACCACGATCGAGAAGTTCGGACCGGTGCGCAGCGTGACGCCGACGCTCGTGTTCGAGATCGGCTTCGAAGGCATTCAGGCAAGTCCGCGGCACAAGTCAGGTATAGCGGTGCGCTTTCCTCGCATGTTGCGATGGCGTACTGACAAGACCATTGAAGATGCCGATTCGCTGGCGATGCTCAAAGGTTTTATCGACGATCGCCCCGCTTGAGGCGAACCGACCCGGACTTTCCCTAAGGGCCGCGCCTGGTTCCCTGCCGGCTGGCGATAGTTGTGCACACAAGGGGTTTCCGCTGCTGGTCACGTCCGCTGCATTTTGATATCTGTTGCTCCTTGGGACGCCTACACGCCGCTATCAGGATCGAAACTTGCTGTGGCGATCCGATGTGCCGGCTTGCGGCGCAGTGGAGATAACCGTGACCGCAGACGACGGGATGGACGACAACGACGACGTAGTGGTGTGGCGCCCGATCGCTCGCGCGATGGCATCGCATCGCCGTGTATTGGTCGTCGACGACTATCGGGAGGCAGCCGACGCATTGCAATTGCTGCTCAATGCGGACGGTTTCGAATGCCGCGCTCTGGAAGACCCGCTCGCCGTATGCGAACTGGCCGCCGAGTGGCAGCCCTTCGCGGTGGTGCTCGACATCAAGATGCCGGGACTCGACGGCTTTGAACTGGCACGGCGCCTGCGCGCCGATCCTGCTACCGCGCATATGTTGCTGGTGGCGTGCACTGCGTTCTCCTCAACGAATGACCGCGCCAATGCAAAATCGGTGGGTTTCGATGCGCATTGCGCGAAGCCGCTAACGCCACAGCGCCTCCTGCGCGTACTCGAAGCAGCTACGACGCATCGGGCGCATGACCCGTCCTGACCCACGTCGCCTTACAGAAAGGCAACGCATCCGAAGGCAAGGCAGCCGCGCATTGGCGGACGCAGGGGGCAGGCAGGAACAGAAGCGGGCGCATAGCAGTTTGCAGTTGAAAAAACGCCGGCTTGCCGCTTGAAAGCGACTCACCGGCGCGCACGTCATACCTCATGAACTGACAGAGTTACGGCCTTACAGATCGACGTCACCTCTAACCGGCGATGCAGGCGAATCCGGCACCGACTCACCCAGACGCAGATCGTCCAGTTCCTCGGCCCGGCCCTCCGTGCCACGTCCCCAGTACGGTTCGCTGCCATAGTAAGCATGGACCGTTGCGGCCCATTTAGGGTCCGCCATGGCGGGCCAATTGTCCTTGTCGAAACCAGGCGCGTTCTTGATCTGTTCGGCCGGCACCGAGAGCACGAAAGACTTGTTCTCCGTGTCGAGCGCGAGCGCATTCCAGGGAACCGCGAGCAGCTTGTCGCCAATGCCGAGGAATCCGCCAACCGACAGCACGGCGTAGGCGATATGTCCGGAGCGCACGTCGAGCATGATCTCCTTGAGCTTGCCGACGTCTTCGCCCTCGCTGCTGAGCACCTTGTTGCCGTCGAGCCTGCTCGCGCCTATGACGTCGGGGCCGGGGCCAGCGGTGGGATGGCGGCCGGCGCGGGCGAACTCTGCGTCGTCGCCGGGGATGGTTTGCGCGGTGTTGTAACTAGACGGGCTCATGATGCTACTCCATGTCGATCGATACGTGATGCGCCTCATAAGGAGGCGCGATGGGCCTGCCCGACGCCGTGGGCGCGTCACGGGGCAGCATTTCGGCGGTGCCACTACCAGCAGGGCCGCCTGCTGGCTGCCCAGCTCTGCGCGTTAAGGTGTCCTTGAAATCTGCTTGGAGACCGCAGCGGGGCTATCGTAATTCTTGTCAGGCAGGCGGCGGACCAGCGCTACGACTTCCTGATCTGCGCCGTTGCCGCGTGCAGTTTCCACCAGTTTGTCGCGCGTGGTCGGATAGGTGGCACCACCAAGGGCCTTCTGGACGTCGATGGGACTCGGCTGGTCCAGATGACGATGCGTTTGGGCGTGAGCGGGATGCTGTGCCATGGGGTTCTCCTGTCAAGTGACGAAAGGAAGCGTCGAACACGCAATCAGACTGGTGTCTCGACGCTTACTACTGACTTGCAGCAACCCCCGTTCCCCACGCGGATGGCTGCGGGATTGCCGGCGCAGATACCGCTTTGAAAGAACTGCGGGGTACGACGCATTTCTTTCGAAACGCTATGCTCAATCAGGCGCGTATTTGAATTCGGGCAACGCCTCTAGCGATTTCTTCGTCGCGTCGGGCAGGATCACCTGACGATTGTCGATCTGCAACTCGGCGAACGGTACGGCGACCAGATGCTTGCCCATCCCCAGAAAGCCGCCGACCGATAGGACGGCATAGGCGCTGCGGTCAGCCGGTGAGACGATCAGATCATCGAACGTGCCAATCTCATCCTTATTGCGGTTGTAAACCGACGCGCCGTGTAGTTT
>JBEKNG010000825.1:0-2999 GCA_049523075.1 Paraburkholderia sp. | reverse complement strand
AAGGCGCGGCTCGTGTTGTGCATGATCGTGTGGCAGCGTCCCAACCCGCTGCTGCTCGACGAGCCTACCAACCACCTCGACCTGGCCACACGCGAAGCGCTAGGCATGGCACTCAACGAATTCGAAGGCACAGTGTTGCTGGTCAGTCACGACCGGTCCCTGCTGCGCGCGGTATGTGACGAGTTCTGGCTCGTCACCAAGGGTGGCGTCGAGCCCTTCGACGGCGATCTGGACGATTACCAGCAGTTCCTGCGCGACGAAGCCCGTCGCATGCGCGAGCAGGCTGCCGGGGAGCAGAGGGTCATCGCCTGAGTTAGCCCCCTGGCAGTTCCAGTTTGGAAGCTGCCATAGCGCTCGCATCGAGTCGAAGGGCCGCTTAAGGTCGGGAGTGTGAGCTCACTGATGCAGGATGCTGCCACCGGGTTGCTCGATGCCGCCATCGTCGGCAATCAGCCACATTGCTGACGTAGAACTTAGCCCGTCCCAATGACGGCTCCCGATGAAGACACTCGTGATCCACTGCTTTGACCCTCGGGCGGTCGAAATCCCACAGGCCGTCGCCGACTATTTTGGGGACGAGGTTTACCACGGAGAAATCATCACCGACGAGAATGGCACCCGGATTGGATCCACGCGGACACTGTTTGCCGCAACCAATGCGGGTGGATGCGCCGCCTTCACTCTAGCGTCCGTGGCGGCGATGGATTATCTATTCGATGTCAAAAAAGTCGTTGTAGTTCACCGCTCCTTCTGCGGTACGACGACCCTGACGCCGGAGTTGATGGTCGAGGAGTTTCATGATCATCATCACGCTGATATCTCGACCTGTCGCGGTGTGAACGAGTGAACGCGGCGGTGCGACGGGCAGACCTCCCTTGACATGCCCCCAAACGGTCTTTGAACTGATCTCTTAGAAAAACTGGCGAATCTCCCAAGCAATCGAATCCGCGTGCGTCTCTAGTGCAAAATGGCCCGTATCGAGAAAGACCACGTGCGCACTGGGAATGTCGAGCCTGAAGGCCTCGGCACCCGGCGGGATAAAAAACAGATCATTGCGGCCCCAAACTGCGAGAAGCTTCGGCTGCCGCTCGCGGAAGAATGCCTGATAAAGCGGATATCGTTCGATGTTGCGCTTGTAATCAAGCTTCAGGTCGACTTGCAGCTCGGCATTACCGGGGCGCGCCAGAATCGCTGCGTCCAGGGTATAAGACTCCGGCTCGATCGCGCGTGGGTCTGGCACACCCTGGAAGTATGCGGCTTTCACTCCTTCAAGGCTCATGCGGGCGCGGATAGGCTCTCGCTTTTCAGGACTCGAATTTGCCCAATAATCGCGTAGGGGCGCCCAAGCTTTTTCACCGAGCCCCTCCACATATGCGTTACCGTTCTGACTCACGATGCCTGCCACGCGATCTGGATAGTTCAAGGCTAATTCCCAGCCGACCGGCGCACCATAATCGAAGACGTACATGATGTAGCGTTTCAGATTCAATGCGTCTACGAACGCGGTCGTCGTCCGGGCCAGCGACGCGAAGTCGTAGAGGTAGTCGCGTTCCGCTGGGATCTCGGTAAAGCCGAACGATGGAAGATCCGGCGCAATCATCCTGAAGCGGTCGGCGAGCTTCGGCATTAAATGCCGAAAATAGAAAGAGGAGTTTGCGAATCCATGAAGCAGCAGCAGCACGGGTGCGTCTGCCCGACCAGCTTCGCGGTAGAAAACGTCAACGCCGTCCGCACGGATCCACTTGTGCTCAACATCGTCCGATAGACCGCTCGCGGGAGTTTCGGGCCTGATGGGGAGACCGACAGCCAGCACGCCACCGACAAGTAGCGCACGGCGAGACGAACTTGAAGGACTCCCTGCGTGGCAGGGCTCGGTGGGATCAGGAAAGAATGTACGGTTAGACATTAGGATTCCAATGTCAGAGAAAACAGCGCGATCTTCCGCGATCGATGTTCATCCAATTTCAAGTATATTTTCTTTTCTTGGATCACGCATCGCCACGAACTCCCGCGTTCAAGGTTCTATGGGTTGGCAATCATCGAGGGTCGCGAGGTAGCGATGCCATCATGATGCTGGAGAGCGCCGCTCGCCTTCGGAGGAAAATGGAAATGATTTCGCACGTTTTTGTGGGTGTTACCGAGTTTGATCGTGCCTTTAAGTTTTACTTGGCAGTTATGAAAGATCTGCGACTCAAGCTGAAGTTCTGCGAGAGAGACAAACCATGGGCAGGATGGATGGCAGCTTCCGCACCCCGTCCGCTATTCCTGATCGGCCGGCCATACGACGGCAATCCGGCCCAAGTTGGAAATGGCCAGATGATTGCGTTGCTTGCCCCTGATCGTCAAGCAGTTGATAGCGCTCACGCCAGCGCCTTGGCAACTGGCGGCTCCTGCGAAGGAGCACCTGGGCTGAGACCACAGTACCACCCTCACTACTACGGTGCATATTTTCGAGATCCAGACGGAAACAAGATTTGCGTTTGTTGTCACGACCCAGTGTCGACTTAGCGCTGATACCCGATTCAGTAACGTCCACTTCGGGAGCCGGCATCACACGCCGCTGCCCGCGGCAATCGTGTGCCTACACCGGTGCCTCGATCTCCGCCGGCCTTGATCGGCAACACGCGGGTCGTCGTTCCGGAAAGTGACTCGTGTACAAGATCATGCTGGCGTGGCGATTTCAATCGTAGAGCTTTCGGATAATAAATAAAGGGGAGGGGAATGAAGATACGAAGCTGGTTGTTCGCAGCAGTGATGGCATTGTTGCTCGAGGGGTGCATACCGACCGAAATTGTTCGGGAATCAGCGGTCCCTGAAAATACCGTCCAGGTCCGTAGCCTTGTGATCGCAGTCGACGACTCGATGATCTCGCCAACGCTCTTTGGGCGCTTTGGCAGGGCTTACGTAGATGCTATGGAAGCCGCCCTTAAAGACAACGAAGGCGATGTCCCCGTGTCGCTTGTCACGACCAACGAGACGCAGCTGCATGATGCAGTCGC
>JBEKNG010000824.1:0-3002 GCA_049523075.1 Paraburkholderia sp. | reverse complement strand
CCGCGGTTTCCTCCCTTGGGGCTTGTAGGACGCCTGCCCGCTGGCGTCTGGGCGAGTTGACGTGCCGACGGATCAGGGCAGGCGTCCTACAACCCTAAACAACAAACGACGTTCGTCCGTCGCGGTGCTCGGACATTCGGATGGCGGCTCCGCCCAGATAGCAGACCTTCGCGGCCTCACGGTGAAGGCCGAATTTCTTAAGGTTTATTCAACGCCTGCCCGCACGCGCCGTCACGCGCCCCCGAGCCCGCGGACATGGGCAGGCGTCGAACAAACCTTCATCGGTGAACTCACACTCCCGACCCTGAAGGGACGTTCAAGTTATGCCTTGGTGCGACTGGAGTGATAGCGCAAGCTGACTGTCAAAGACACGGGCGCCCCACGACGCTGAGTAGGACACTAAACGTCGGAACATTCGGGGCTGCGAAACGCATGCCAATGGAAATTGGCTTTCGCCCCTTCGAGCCGGTGCACAACCTGGGCGAGGGCGCCGTCGAGCCGGCCATCGCGCAGCGGCGACCCTTTGTGGCCGGTCGGCCGAAATGCGCTCCTGACGGCTTTCGCACCAATATGAAACGACCGCTGCCTATGTTGTCCTGCTTCGCGCGAACACTCCCCCGTCACGACGCGCCTTCGTCAATCGAAGGCAGACTAAACTGGAACGTCGCACCGTGCCCGGCATTGCTGGATGCCCACAGCCGTCCTCCGTGGGCTTCGATGATCGAGTGGCAGATTGACAATCCCATGCCCATTCCGTTCGGCTTCGTCGTGAAGAAAGCCTCGAACAGCCGATCAGCATTTGCCAGATCGATGCCCGGGCCAGAGTCCTGTACAGCGACGACCACCTGCCCGTCGTGATCGAGACGGGACTCGATCAGTAGTTCACGTGCGTCATCGCGACCGTCAGCCATCGCCTGGATACCGTTTATGACCAGATTGATGAGCACTTGCTGAAGCTGGACCCGATCGCCGAGTACCGGAGGCAACGCGGAGGCGACCTTGAGGCGCAACGAAATCCGATGATTCAAGACTTCGCGCTGAACCAGGAGCACAACTTCATTGACCACATCGTTGAGCTCCAGCTGCGTCTTCTGCGGGGCAGCCCTCGAGGTAAGCGAGCGGATACCCAGGATGATTTCGCTCGCACGCCTACCTTCGGCGATCATAAGCTCCACGCAGGCCCGCACCTCCTCGGGCTGCGGTGTCCTGCGGCCGAGCCATCGCAGGCAGGCTTCGCCGCTGGTTACGATCGCACTGAGCGGCTGGCCGACTTCGTGGGCGATGGATGCGCTCAGTTCCCCAAGGGTTGTCACGCGGGTTGCATGAACGAGTTCCGCCTGCAACGCCAGCAACCGCTCCTCCGCCTGCTTCGCCTCGACCCGCCGCGTTGCAAGCTCCGCCTCGGCCTTCTTGCGTTCGGTCAGGTCGAGCACGAAGGCCACACCGGTTTCCTGCGAACCTTCCATTAAGACTGAGTTGATGAGAACCGGGATACGTCGGCCGTCCTTGCGAATGTACTCTTTCTCACGCGGCGGGTACGTCCCCCCTTGCCGGAGTATTTCAAGTGCGCGCGCATCGACGGCGCGATATTCCGGGGGCGTCATGTCGGCCCATCCGACATGGCCTGAGAGTAGATCTTCTCGCGAGTAGTCTACGATTCGAAGAAACTCATCGTTCGCGTCAGTAACCATACCAGCCACGTTCCAGAAGAATAGTCCGATGATGTTCGACTCGACGAGTCGCCGGATGCGGGATTCCCGCTCGCGCAGTTCCTCCTCGGCCAGTTTGCGCTCGCTATTCTCGCGCTGCAGATCGGTATAGAGCAGCGCGTTCTCCAGCGCGATGGCCGCCTGAGAGGCAACCAGCCGCAGCACCGCGATCCGGGTCGGCGTGAAGACGCGCGGAGCCAGGTTGTTCTCGATGTAGAGCACGCCGACGAGCTTGCTCCGGTTGACGAGTGGCAGGCACAAGATGGACCGCGCCTGGCGCTGCCGGATGTAGGGATCCGCGGCAAATACGGGTTCGGCCGCGGCATCGTCGAGAATCATGGCTTCCTGCGTGCGAAGGACAGTCTGGACGATTGCCTCGGACAGCGTCGTTGCGCTCAGGGGCTGGTCGCGCAGCCGTACGACAATCGTATCGCCACCCGTTTTGGCTTCCGCCGCGATCCGCTGCTCAGTCCCGTTGGAGAGAATTAACAAGCCTCGCTCGGCCCCTGCGTGCTCGATAGCCGTGCGCATGAGCGTGTCGACCAGCTTGTCCAGCATGATTTCGCCCGAGACTGCTTGCGACACTTTGAGCACGGTCGCGAGGTCGAGGTGTTCCATCGCCGCCCCGATCGTACTCGTTGGGCCGGGTACAGGCTCTTCCTCCCTGAGGTGTGGATATATCTCGTCGAGTTGCCGCACCTTGCCATCGGCTCCCCAACGAAGATAGCCGTAGCGGGCGTCCCGCAGATACGCACGCGCAAACTCTTCGAAGCCACGCACCGCATAGAAGCGGGCGGCCCTTTCGTAGGCAAGCGCCTCATTGTGAAGAAAGCCGTTTGCGCGGGCCGAGTAGATAGCCTGTTCGTAGAGGCGCTCGGCATCGAGCTCGCGACCGTCAAGGCGGGCAATCTCCGCGCCGACCAACGCGGCACGGTTATCAAAGTTCTCCGGGCAGTTCTCGGCCCACTCCTGAAGCTGACGGTGATGCGCGGCCAATGCCTCCAGGTGCCGGGTCCGCTCGGCGCCGGGGGCTGCGTCGCAGAGCGCAGCCCGCGCCAACGCGGCGTAGAAATGGTACTCAGCCCGCTCGAAGAAGGCTGGTGACGTCCAGAGAAGGCAGTCCGCCTGCGCCGCCGCCTCGATCGCGGCAGCGTGGTCGCCGGCGAGAACGCGCGCCTGCAGCTTGCGAATCCAGTACCAGCTGGCGGCGATCGCGAGGCGTGGATCCGTCTGCAGATGCTCCTCGAACCGCCCCTCGTCGAACCCGCCCCCGTCGAAAAGGCCGAAGATCGG
>JBEKNG010000823.1:0-3004 GCA_049523075.1 Paraburkholderia sp. | reverse complement strand
ACCCCACCTTCAAGCGCCGGTTGCGCGGACCAGACGATTATTTCACGCGTGACGCAAAGCGGGCAAATTGAACCATGCTGGAACGTCCCCGGCAGGTCACGTGGCGCCCCGGCCGCGCTTACCGTTCGCTCTTGTGGCGCGTCGCGCGGTTTTGCACGCGTTGGACCAGCATCACGGAAAAATTGCGCATCCTGACCACGCGGCGGGTCTGCTCCACTTCGGCGGCGACGTCCTTCGGCGGATTCGGCTGCAGCGCCCAATAGAGTGCCGCGAGCCAGCCGAAGCCGGTCCAGCCGAGGCACGCGTTGAACAGGGCGAGCGTCAGCAGATCATGGCGTTTGCGCCGGTCGGCGAGGATGGCCGGCAGGAAGTACAGCCCCAGTGCGATGACTGCGGCTACGGCTTGAATGACCGTGCTGGTTCCCATCGCGGTTCCCCAAGCGTAGTTGGAATCTTTCAATTGTCGCTCCATTGGGAAATTCTCGCAGTCGCGTTGTTGCTTTAGCGTGAATCGAACGGGTCTGGACGAGGCGCAGTCGTAGTCCATCCGCGCCATCATCCTGCCGTGCCGTGTGACGAATTGGCCGAACGGGGGACTTCAGGCTGGCAGCATAGAGGTCTATCATGTGCGTTTTGACCGACCGACCGGACAGCCATCATGATTACCGACGACACCGCCCAGCAGACCAAGCCGATCAATCACGACACGCTCCGCGAATTTGTAGACCGCAAGTGGAACGACGAGATCGTGCCGGCGCTGACCGACTATATCGCCGTGCCTGCCAAAAGCCCTGGCTTCGACGCGGACTGGGCCAAGCACGGTTTTATCGACCGCGTGGTGACGGACGCGGCGCAATGGGCGGAGCAACAGCCGGTCAAGGGCCTCAAGCTGGAAGTGATCCGCCTGCCGGGCCGCACGCCGGTCATCTTTTTCGAAACGCCGGCCACGCGTTCGGGCAGCACCGAGACCATCCTACTGTACGGCCATCTCGACAAGCAGCCTGAATTCGACGGCTGGCGCAACGACCTCGGCCCGTGGACCCCCAAACTGGAAGACGGCAAGCTGTACGGCCGTGGCGGTGCAGATGACGGCTATGCCATCTACGCAAGCCTCACCGCACTTGCCGCGCTCGACGCACAAGGGGTGGAACGGCCGCGCTGCGTCGGCCTGATCGAGACCTGCGAGGAGTCGGGCAGCTACGATCTGCTGCCGTATGTCGACGCGCTGCGCGAGCGGCTTGGCAAAGTGGGGCTGGTAGTGTGCCTCGACTCGGGTGCGGGCAATTACGACCAGTTGTGGTTGACCACGTCGCTGCGTGGACTGGTGGCGGGCGACCTCGAAGTCCATGTGCTCGACGAAGGCATTCACTCGGGTGGCTACGGCGGTATCACGCCGTCGAGCTTCCGCATCATGCGCCAACTGTTCGACCGTCTTGAAGACGCATCGAACGGCAATCTCCTGCCGAAGGGGTTTCATAGTCCGATTCCGGCCGATCGTCTGCGCGAAGCTGAAGCCACCGCCTATATTCTGGGTGAAGACGTCTGGAAGAAGATCCCGTGGGCATGCGGTCAGGATGGTCGGCAGGTGCTGCCCACCACCACCGATCCGAAAGAGGCCCTGCTCAATTCGACGTGGCGTCCGTCGCTGTCGGTGACGGGGGCAGCCGGGTTGCCGGCCCTCGCCGACGCCGGCAATGTGCTGCGCCCGCGCACGGCGTTCAAGCTTTCGTTGCGCTTGCCGCCGCTTCTCGATGCGGTCAAGGCAGTTGCGGAGCTGAAAGCGCTGCTGGAGTTCGATCCGCCGTATAACGCCAAGGTCACCTTCAAGCCGGACGCCGGCGCAGCCACCGGCTGGAGCGCGCCTGAACTGGCACCGTGGCTCGCGACGGCCCTTAACGGCGCGTCACGCCAGCATTACGGCGCGGATTGCGCGTACATGGGGCAGGGCGGCACGATCCCACTGATGAACGTGCTCAAGGAAGGCTTCCCGCACTCGCAGTTCATGGTGTGCGGCGTGCTCGGACCGAAGTCGAATGCGCACGGCCCGAACGAATTCCTGCATGTGCCGTATGGCAAGAAGCTGACGGCAGCGGTCGCCGATGTGATTGCCGCTGCGCCTTGAGCGCCCCGAGAGCATCGAGCGTCTCGAGCGCCCCAAGCGGCGGTCTCGCACGTCGAGTCCGCGGCCAAGTCCTTAATGAGGCCGTCGTCATGAGGCCGTAGTCCTGACGCCGTAGTCCTGACGCCGGGGGCAGCTCTTCCCCGGCCGTCGCAGCGATGTAGAAGCGTGTGCTGAACCTCAACCCTGCTCACCGATACCGCGAATGAACGATCCCCGCACTGCCTACCCAACCCCGCTCAGAATTCCGTCCGAAACGCTGCACGCCTACGTGCGGGCAATCTGGGAACAAGCCGGCAGTACGCCGCGCGAAGCCGAACTGGTTGCCGACCATCTACTGGCCGCGAACCTCACCGGTCACGATTCGCATGGCGTCGGGATGATTCCGCGTTACGTGGCCTCGCTGGGGGACAACGAACTCAAGCTCAACCTGCACGCACAAGTGGCACGCGATGCGGGAGCAGTCCTCACCATTGACGGCGGCAAAGGCTTTGGGCAGGTGATCGCCTATGAAGCGATGGAGCACGGCATCGAACGCGCGAAACGCCTCGGCATCTGCGCCGTGGGCCTGCGCGGTGCACATCATATTGGCCGTATCGGTCACTGGGCCGAGCAATGCGCGCGTGCCGGGCTCGTCTCGTTTCACTTCGTCAATGTGGCGGGCGATCCGCTCGTTGCGCCGTTCGGTGGGACCGACCGCCGCATCGGCACCAATCCGTTCTGCGCCGCTTTTCCGCGCAGCGGCAAGCCACCGCTGGTGCTCGACTTCGCCACCAGCGCCGTGGCCTTCGGCAAGGTCCGGGTCGCGTATAACCAGGGCAAGCAGGTCCCGCCCGGTGCGCTGATCGATCACGAAGGACATGCCACGCTCGAGCCGAAAGCGAT
>JBEKNG010000822.1:0-3010 GCA_049523075.1 Paraburkholderia sp. | reverse complement strand
CCTGGGCACGCCTCCGGCTACGCTGTCGAGCCGCGTGTCCCTTCGGCGTTTCGCCGCGCGGATGCTCGCCGCATTGCGCGCTCGCCTCCGCGCTTTCGCCGGGCGCTTGCGCAGTGCCGCGCAGGTGCAGTTCGCGGTGACAATCGCGCTCGCGCCACTCACGGTTTACTGGTTCTCGCAGATTCCCTTGATCGGGCCAGTCGCCAACGCCTTTGCGATTCCGTGGGTCAGTCTCTTCGTGACGCCCGCCGTGCTGGCCGGGGTCGCCTTGCCCGTGCCATTCGATGCTTACGCATTTCGCGCCGCTCACGCGTTGCTCGAACTGCTGGTCGCCGGCCTGCAGGCGCTCTCGGGCTCGAGTTGGGCGCTCTGGCGCCTGCCGCAGCCAAACGGCTGGGCGCTGGCCGCGGCAGCGATCGGGGTCGCGTGGTGCCTCGCGCCGCGCGGCTGGCCGTTGCGCTGGGCGGCGCCGCTCACCTGGCTGCCGCTGCTGCTGCCGCCCCCACCCGGGCCGCCGCTTGGCGCGTTCAGGCTAACTGCTTTGGACATTGGCCAAGGCTCGTCGATCCTGGTGGAAACGGCGCATCACACGTTGCTCTTCGATGCCGGACCCGGACCGGAGTCGACGCATGCAGGCGAACGGGTCGTGGTGCCGTACCTGCAGGCCAACGGCGTGTACACACTGGACACGATGATAATCAGCCACGCCGACTCCGATCACTCGGGTGGTGCGCCGGCCGTACTTCAAGGGGTTGAAGTGCGGCAGTTGCTGGCTGGGCTCGTGCCGTCCAATGCACTGTGGGAAAAAGCCAGGGCGGTCGGCGCCGACACGGTACGCTGTGCGGCGGGCCAGCGCTGGCAATGGGACGGCGTCGAGTTCAGCGTGCTCTGGCCAGACCCCGGACCGTTGCAGGGCAACCCGAACGGGCATTGCTGCGTACTGCGCGTGAGCACGGCGCATGATCTAGCCGGTGCCTCGACGTCCGCGGCCACAGTGCCCAACGCGCCCAATGCACCCAATGCACCCAATGCACCCAATGCACCCCGCCTCACGGCACTCCTAGCCGCGGATATCGAGGCGCCGGTCGAGCGCATCCTGCTCGGGCGGAACCGTGAAGCCTTGTCGGCGCAGATCCTCCTCGTGCCGCATCACGGCAGCAAGACCTCCTCGACCGAGCCGTTCCTCGACTCTATCGAGCCGCTTGTCGCGGTATTTCAGGTAGGCTATCGCAACCGTTTTCACCATCCCAATCCGGGCATCTTCGAACGCTATCTGGCGCGGCATATCGAACTCGCGCGCAGCGACGAGGACGGCGCAGTGCAGATCCTGGCCGAGGACGAGCCAGCGCAGGACCCACCGGCGCAGGGCAATCAGACACCGCACGCGACGCTGTCGCTCGAACGGTATCGTAGCGCGCATCACCGGTACTGGATGGACCCATGAAGGCCGCACGCGCTCCAGCCAGCCGTGCCCCCCGGCTAACAGAATCAGGAACGGAGACAGCCGCACTTGAAAAACATCATTCACTTCTCGCACGCGAACGGTTTTCCCGCGTCGACCTACCGGACCATCTTCGCCGAGCTTGCCGACGACTATGACGTGCGTTTTATCGAACGCATCGGCCACGACGCGCGCTTTCCGGTGACACAGGACTGGCCGCATCTGGTCGAACAGTTGCTCGATGACATCAGCCGATCCTATGAGCAGCCGGTATGGCTGGTCGGCCATTCGCTCGGAGGCTATCTGTCGCTGATGGCTGCGCTGAAAAAACCGCAGTGGGTGAAAGGAGTGGTAATGCTCGATTCGCCGGTGATCGCGGGCTGGCGCAGCAGCATGCTGCGCGTGTCGCAATGGACTGGCCTCGACGAGCGCCTCTCGCCTGCCGCTGCCACGCGCACGCGCCGCACCCAATGGGCGAGCCGCGACGAAGCCTGGCGGCACTTTCACTCGAAGCCCGCCTTTGCGCGCTGGGACGAGCGGATGCTGTCCGACTATATCGAATTCGGCATTCCGCAGAGTTCGCCCGAAGGTACGCGTGTACTCGCGTTCGATCGCCGCACTGAATACAAGATCTACAAAACTTTGCCGCACACGCTCGGCTCGCGGCTTGCCCGTGGCGCGCCGGTGCCGGTCGGGTTCATCGCCGGAACCCATTCGAAGGAAATCCGTCAGGTCGGACTGGACGCCACGCGTCGCGCGACCGGCAGTCACCTCGAATGGATCGAGGGGAGTCACCTGTATCCCATGGAGAAGCCGCTGGAAACCGCGCGGGCAGTTCAGCGGATGCTGCGCGAGCTGGAGCGGCGCGACGGTAGCAATATGTGAGCAGCGCGCGAGCAGCAAGGCAGCAGCAGGCGGTACATAAAACGGTGCAGGATCGGCGCGGATGCCGCGTATTTTGCTGGGTTGAGACCCTGCTTTACGGTATAATCCGTTTTTCCCGCGAGCATCCAGCGATGACCAAATATGTTTTCGTCACCGGCGGCGTAGTTTCTTCCCTCGGCAAGGGTATTGCCGCCGCTTCCCTCGCCGCGATCCTCGAATCGCGCGGTCTGAAAGTCACCCTCCTCAAGCTCGATCCCTACATCAATGTCGACCCCGGCACGATGAGCCCGTTTCAACACGGCGAAGTGTTCGTGACGGAAGATGGGGCGGAGACTGACCTCGACCTCGGCCATTATGAGCGCTTCATCAGCACGAAGATGCGCAAGGCCAACAACTTCACCACGGGCCAGATTTATGAGTCGGTGATCCGCAAGGAACGCCGCGGCGACTATCTGGGCAAGACCGTGCAGGTGATCCCGCACATCACGAACGAAATCCAGGCTTTCGTCGAGCGCGGCGCAGCATCTACGACGTGCGGTGAACCGGATGTCGCCATCGTCGAAGTCGGCGGTACGGTGGGCGATATCGAATCGCTGCCGTTCCTCGAAGCTGCCCGTCAGATGAGCCTGCGCCTTGGCCGCAACAGCGCGTGCTTCGTGCACCTGACGCTGGTGCCGTGGGTCG
>JBEKNG010000821.1:0-3020 GCA_049523075.1 Paraburkholderia sp. | reverse complement strand
CACCGCGCCGTCGAAACCTACGTCAACACGCTGATCCGGTGTGGGTTCGTGCTCGAGCATCTTGGCGAACCGGCGCCCACCGCAGAGGTCTTGAGGGTTCGTCCCACGCTGGAGGACGATTGCCGTCGGCCGCCGTTTCTGTTTTTACGGGCCTTGCGGCCAGCGGCTTAAGCTTCCGTTAAAACGTGTACGTCAGCGCGAGTGTGTCAGTGTTTTGCTGAACCCGCCGCGTAATCGGACTCAACGCAGAGTTTCCGTAAAGGCGGGCGAATTTCATCTCGACGGTGGCGATCAATGATTTGGTGATCAAATAATCTGCTTCGACCGTGACATAGCCCGTGGCCGCGCCGGAATGTGCGTCGTAGACAGGCAAACCGGAAGCTGCGCTCTGGCTCGGCGTTACGCCGAAAAACGTTTGCTGGTAGGTCCCGTTCGTCCACGTGACACCCGGCCCAGCAGTCAGATACAGCTTTTTGCCGACCGGCAGCGTCAAGGTGGCATTGGTATCCACCACCAGCCCTTCGCGGTTCCCAGCTATATCCTGCGCGGCCGAGGTCGAGAACGTGAATGCCGATTGCGTGTACGTGAGGAAAGCCTTGGCGCGTGGCGTGGCTGGTACATTTTGCAGCCCGCGCAGCCGCGTGTCATCACTGGTCTCGCGCTCGGTGACGTCGTATTGAAGCGCGAGCCCCGCACTCCAGTTCGCGTTGTTGATGAGATACACCCCGAACAGCATGTCTTCTTTGGCGAAGAAGCGATTCTTGTATTCGATGTCGAACGCCGGAAAGGGTCTCAGCCGCATGAAGTTCGCACCCGGATACGACGGTTCCCATTGTGCTTCCGCTCCGACCGTCACTGTCCAGTCCGGCGCCGGCGCCGGTGCGGTGCTGGTGGTGCTGGTCTGTGCCTGTTGCGCAATCGACGCGACGGGCGCCAGCAAGCCGGCAAGCGCCATCAGGCCGGCGCCGAGTTGGGGTGACGGAAACATCTTGCCAGTTCGGAGAGGAGGAAGGTATGTGAGGTGGGACAGTGCGATTTAACGCTTCGGCCCTCTGTTTAAGCCTCGTTATATCGCCCGGAAGATTCAGGGCGCGCGTGATTATGAGGGATGCGGCGCAAATCTGCACGCCTTGTCAAAGGCAAGGCACTGTGCGGAACGGGGGTGCAACGTGGGATTTGATAGTTGACGCACGCCCCGGCGAGAGGCGTGCATCGGACCGCACGCGGCGGTGCGGCCCGTGTGATTCAAGCGCGGGCGCTTTGAATCGTGGCTGCGAACGGTGGCTTAGAACTGGTGACGCAGGCCGACCGTCACGGCTACCTGGGTTCCCGTCGACGAAGGCGACAACGTGTTGATCGTTGCATCGCCTAGCACCGAGCCGGCTCCGGCGCCGCGCACGTGTTCATACACGCCTTCCAGGTAGACATCAGTCCGCTTGCTCAGCGTGTAGTCGGTCTGCAGCGTGAACTCGTTCCATTCAGGCGATGCGCTGGCGCCGCCGTTGCTGTATGAACCGTCCGTGAACGTGTATGCACCGGCGAGGCTCAGGCTCGGCGTCAGCGAGTAACGCGCATTCACTTCGTAGTTGTCGAGCCGCAGGCCGCCGCCCAGGGGGGTGTAACCGTCGCCGCCGGCAAACACGTCCGACATGTTATCGATCTGCGAATGCGTCCACAGCAGGCCCACGGTAGCGTGACCGAACGCGTAGTTGCCGCCTGCACCCCAGATGCGTTGGCGTTGCGCGACGAAGTCGGCGCTGCCGTCGTCGAGCGCCACGGCGCCGTTGGGGTTCGTGCTGCTCGCGCCGCCGCCGCCGCCGGCGTTGTTGAGCTGCAGGTAGCCCGCAGCCAGGTTCAACGGGCCGCGTGCATACGTTGCGCCGAAGCCGTAGGCGCGGTTGTTCGAGAAGCCGCCCGCGTTATTGCTGAACGCGTACATGCCTTCAACCGTGAAGCCGCCGTAGGTGTTGCTGGTGTACTTCACTGCGTTGTTGATGCTCATCGAGTCCGCAGCGAGGTTGTCGTTGTTGAACGGATGCGCAGAGAGGTTGCCACCGTAGCTGCTGCCGGCTGAGGAAATCGGGCCCAGCACGTCGTTGACGGTGTCGAACTGGCGGCCGAGCAGCAAGGTGCCGAACTGGTCCGTCTGCAACCCGACGTAGGCTTGCTCGCCGAACGCGTCACCTGCGTTGTAGAGGCTGCCGTTGTTCAGGTTGAAACCATTCTCCAGTTTGAAGATGGCGTGCATGCCGCCGCCCAGGTCTTCCGAACCTTTCAGGCCATACACGGTGTTTTCCGTACCAGAGCTGGACTCTTGCCAGCTACTATGACCATTCTGGTTATTCGCAAACACGAGACCCGTATCGATAACGCCATACAGGGTGACGCTGCTTTGCGCATGCGCGGACAATGCAAATACGCTTGACAGTGCGAGTGTCAGCAAAGACTTCTTCATGCTTATAAGCTCCATGATGTAGCGTGGACTGCGAGAGTAAATCGCCCTAAGCGGCAATGCGGTCGTACGGCCCGTCAATGCGGGCCGTAGCGCCGCGTCGGGAAGCCCGCGGGGTCTAATTGAGAAGAATCGCGATGCTACGGGTTCCGAGATAAAAAGGTTATATAAAGTGAAGGTGTTACCCGCGCCAAAAGACGGCTGGCTGGGCCCATTAACACGGGTGGAACAACAATCTGTTCTCTTTCATGCGCTATTCAGCGCGCATGTCTTCTCCTAGAATCGCTACCTTTGACCTGTTCGTCTCCCGTCGTGGACGAACTGCCCTCAAGACGCCAGCAAAGTTGACGATGACGACAGTTCTTCCGCTCAAGGAACGATTTAGCACGACCGCAATGGGCCTTCACTGGCTGATCGCGTTGATGATCGGGGCCGGCTTTTATCTCGGCTGGATCATGACGGATATCCCGGGCTTCACGCCCACCAAGCTCAAGTACTTTTCGTGGCACAAGTGGATCGGCGTGACCGTGTTCGCGCTTGTCGTGATCCGTCTCGCCTGGCGTCTGAC
>JBEKNG010000820.1:0-3022 GCA_049523075.1 Paraburkholderia sp. | reverse complement strand
CAAACCTTTGGCTTCAATGGCAGGACTGCACGAGGCCACCAGTTCGTCGAACAGGCCGCGCAGGTCGAAACGCTCCAGGGCCGGTTGATGACTATCGCCGAGCACGACCGAATATTCGACCAGCTCGTCCACCAACGCCTTCATGTCGGCCGCCTGGCGATTAGCGAGCGCAAGCGCCGCTTCGACCTTTGCAGGCGCGCGCGACATCAGTTGCAGCGCCATCGAGAAGACATTCAGGAAATTGCGCAGATCGTGCACGACGCTACGCGTGATCTGCATGCGCGACTCGTACAGATCGCCTACCAGCTTCTGCTTCAAGGTTAGTTCGTGATTCGCCCGCTCCAGCCGGCCGGTGTATTCGTCGATTTTCCGGTCGCGTTCGGTGAGCACTTCGCGAATCGAAGTGAGCGTGACAAAGCTGACCGCCTCGTCGATGAAGTGACGTGCACGCTCCTCATGACGGCGTGTAAAAAACGGCCGCGATTCGCTGAACTGGACAATCTGACCGGCCAGCATCTGCCGGAACAGATCGAGTTCGCGCACCAGTTCGTCGATCCGGTACCCCTGCCGCCAGCGCAGCTTGCCATGCTTACGCGCGTTGCTTTCGATAGCCGGCTCGACCTGATCGAGATCCTGATCTTCCAGCGCGCTGCAGATCCCCTCGAGAATCGCCGGAATGTGGTCTGAAAGCTGCTCATACGTCAGCCGGTCGGCATCGCTCAGCACGATGTCATGGAACACAGCCCTCATCCAGCGCTCGGTCAGGTTGACCTGCTCCAGGCGGAGGCTCCCGGCAAATGCGCGAAGCGGACGGAGTTGGGTATCGGGCATGAATCAGGGCCTGCCGCCACATGAAGGAGAATGGGTGACACATGGCCGGAAGCACGCCGAGGGCAACGTCTATCGCTTTCCGCACGACCGGCAACGCTTCAGTATGCGCGATCTGGGCGGCAAACATCAATTTGCCCGCGCCCGCCCGGCGCCCCTGATCGGGCGGGCAGCTCGAGCCCCGGCTGCCCGGGCGCCGCGGGCGAATGGTTACGTCATGCGATTCGCTCGGAATGAAGACAGGCGGCGGGGACAAATCCATCGCGGCCACCGGTTTCTTCGATTCGGTCCACCTGAACCGCGCGGCCACCGGCTTCTTCGATTCGGTCCACCTGAACCACTTGTGGGACGCAGCCTGCGATATGGTTTTGGCCGCGGAGGGGATAAGCGGTCAACCGGACGCTCGCAGACAGGCCGCGACTAGAGCCGTTCGAACAGCACGTCTTGTGCGCCTTCCCACAGCACCTTGGTGCCGAGTTCGCGCAGACGTTCCTTGCCTTCGACGACAGTCAGGAAATGATTGCCGGCCAGTTGCCCCATCTTGCTGGCAAAACAGCACGAGCCATACGCGAGGATGATCTCCGTTTCGCTATAGCCGCCGGGATAAAACAGGATGTCGCCCACCGACGGATGGCTCGTGTGATTTTCGAAGACCACGGCGTTGCCATCGTTCTCCAGCTTGAAATCGCCAAGCGGTACCCAGCAACCTTCGCCGCTCCAGCGAACGTGGATCAGCTTCTGGCGATACGGCAGAAGCTTCAGAAAGGCCGCCACCGTCTGGGGTGCATCCGGATGGGTCTCGGCGATAAATTCGTGGCGGCAGGAGGTAATTCGAAGTCGCGTCATTGCAGTCTGTCCGTTTGAACGGGTTGATCGGGATAGTCGGCCGGCCGCCATTTTGCGGGTGGAGGCCCCTCTCCGACAGATACAGTTTCGGCCGCGCCGGTCAGGCCAGTTGTTTGCAGTCCAAACCGGACGGGGCCACAGACATGCGGTGCGTCTGTGCGTTCGCAGACCATCCTGACAGGGTCGAATGCTATTGGCAACGGCGGACGTCGCGCAGTGGTTGGCCGGGAGCGTAGCCCCGAGCGGTCACCGTCGGTCGGCCTCTGTCTCAATGCCGCAAAAAGACCGGAACGATATCGACGAACAGGATCTTGACGATCGTCATGCCTGGAAAAATCATCGCGTAGCCGATATCCGGTTCATCCGTCGGCGTCAGCCTGTTAGCGTATGCAAGGATGGCTGGATTGCCGCATGCCCCAGCGACAATGCCTGCGACCTGATCGAACGACATGCGGCAAACAAACATCCCCAGCAGAATGACGGGGACAGCGAGCGCGAGCAGCACCACCGCACCGAGCCCAGCATCAGCAGACCGGTCTCCCAAACGGTCGCGGCAAAGCGCGGGCCCGATGTCATGCCGACCTGGGCGAGAAACAACGTCAGCCCCAAGTTGCGCAGCACGAGATTGGCCGAGAGCGGAATAGTCCAGTTCAGACCGCCCGTACGACGCAATTTTCCGAGAATCAGTGCTACGATCAGCACCCCTGATAATCCGAAGCCGATCTTGCCGATCCCCGGCAGAGGAATGTTGAGTGCACCGAGCAGGAAACCGAGCGCCATGCCGATACCGATGGAGATATAGCTGAACTCTGCGGTTCCTTTGATCGAATTGCCGAAGAACTTGCGCAACGCCGCGAAATCCGCAGGGTTCGCGAGTAGCCCGACCCGGTCGCCATACTCGAGCACGAGGTCAGAACGTGCCAGCAGATCGGTGTCGCCGCGGCGCACATGCGCGATGACCGCGGCGTTGTCGCCGGGCAAACTGAGTTCGCCTGGCGTTGTCCCCACAATCGCTGGGCGCGAGGCGAACACCCGCAGATAGTCGAGATGCTTGCGGTCTTTGAGCATCCGGCCCGGCTCTGCCTCACCCAGGCTCTTCCCCGCAAGATCGAGCGTCTGCCGGTTCGGGCCGACCATCAGCAGCACGTCGTGCTCTGCAAGCACGACGCCGGGCGTGGCCGGTTCGTTGTGATGCGCCCGCCGACGCGCCACGATCTGCACATCTCCCGGAAGACCGCTCATCAGTTCGGCCACCGTCTTGCCCGCAAACTGCGGATTGCCCAGCGAGACTTCCAGTATCTCCATGCCGCTGCCCGAGGGCGCGGCGATCTTCGGCTTGAGCAGCGCA
>JBEKNG010000819.1:0-3028 GCA_049523075.1 Paraburkholderia sp. | reverse complement strand
GGTCTGCGTGACTACGGGAATGCCCGCGAAGTGCCCGAGTGCATCGGTGTTAGAGAGAAACTTGTCGCGCAGCTTGACGTCGCCCTTTTTGTAATCGATGGCCTTGGCACGCAACATCAAGTGCGGAAAATCGACGTTCCACGGATGCGGCGGAACATAGGGGCACTTGGTCATGTAGCACAGGTCGCATAGATAACACTGATCGACTACCTTGCCGAACTCGGCTTTGTCGACCTCGTGTACTTCCCCGGTGTCGGTGGCATCGACCAGGTCGAACAACGTGGGAAACGCGCCGCACAGCGAGACGCAGCGGCGGCACCCTGCGCAGATGTCGAAGACGCGTGCCAGTTCCTGGTCAAGCGCATCCTGATCGTAGAACGCATCCGAAAGCCAATCGAGTGGATGCCGGGTGGGCGCCTCGAGGCTGCCTTCTTTGTGGGGCATGGAGTCAGACTCCTTGAATGCACACGAACGGGAGCCTGCGGACCCTCTCCGCAAGCTCCCATTGCCTGTTTCAGTGAGGCGGCGCTCTCGCCGGTGCGTGCCGTGTCAGTCGACGAGTGCTTCGAGCGCCTTGGTGTAACGGTTGGCGTGGCTACGCTCGGCTTTTGCCAGTGTTTCAAACCAGTTGGCGATTTCGTCGAAGCCTTCTTCGCGTGCTGACTTCGCCATCCCCGGGTACATGTCGGTGTATTCGTGGGTTTCGCCTGCAATCGCCGCTTGCAGATTTTGCCGCGACGAACCAAACGGTAGTCCGGTCGCCGGGTCGCCAACCGCTTCCAGATATTCGAGGTGGCCGTGCGCGTGACCGGTTTCGCCTTCGGCGGTCGAGCGGAACAGCGCCGCTACGTCATTCTGACCCTCGACATCTGCCTTGGCTGCGAAATACAGATAACGACGGTTCGCCTGCGATTCGCCGGCGAATGCTGCCTTCAAATTCTCCTCGGTTTTCGAACCCTTGAGTTGCGACATCTGAGCCTCCATGCAAACCTATATTGTGGGGCGCGCGATGGTAAACGAGTGATCGTCTGACTAGCTCCCGGCGCAGACGCGCGTGGCTGCACCGCATATTTAAATCTAGAAGCTGCGGCAGACGTTCCCCAATTGTGTTTTTCAATGCCGTCGATAGTCGTTGGCCTTGCATAACGTCAACCTGCGTCTAGACTGGTATTGCAACACTTCGCACTCTGTGTAACGGAACTGCCATGCGTTTGACGATTCTCATCAACGGTTCCGATCCCACCGTCAATCACGACTACGCTGTGCTATGGCTCGACACCGACGAACGCCGGTGGTCGAGAGAGGCGCATCAAGGGATCGACCTGCCCCCATGGGGCGAATTGCGTGACACCGATGGCGTCACGACGCTGTGTGCGCCGAGTACCGATGCGCCGCTCTGCACGCTGCGCGGCCTGCACGTAGACCGCAAGCAACGCGTGAGTTCTGCCGAGGGCGCGGCCGCCTGGACGTGTGTGCGGGCGCGGGCGCCGGCAACCGGCTATTGGCGCCTGCAAGCCGTCGACCGTCAACCTGTCCGCGCGGAACATCGGGTCTTCGATAACTAGTCGTCGCCAAGCAGGGCCGGTTGTCGCTCTAAGCCTTCATCTGAAACGCATGCTGCAATGCGGCGGGCGCGCTTGCGTCCCGCTGGCGGACAACACTCGCTGGAACCCCGTGGGCGACGCTATACTTTTGCCCCCGTTCCTCCGGTGCCCGACTCATGAAGAAGTGGTTTGCCTCTCTGTTTCTGTTGTTCGTCGTCGCGGCTCACGCGATGGCCGCACCCTCCTGCACGGAATTCACGCCCAACGCGCAGTGGCCGGTGCTGGTCAATCAGAAGATGGCGCCAAAGACGCGCATGCTCTGCTACGCCGATTTCGCCGTCCTGCATTCCGGTATCACGCATGGCCCGTTGTGGTCCGCGGAACATCTCACGCGCGACCATATTGAAGCTGCACAGGACATGGTGCGTACCAACAAATTTTTCGAAGATGCGCGACTGCCTGACGGCGAAGGCGCTACGCTCGCCGACTACAAACGCAGCGGCTACGACCGCGGTCATATGAGCCCGGCCGGCAACCGCTGGAATCCGCAAGCAATGGCACAATCGTTTTCGCTGGCCAACGTCGTGCCGCAGAATCGCGAAAACAATCAGCGCCTATGGGCGCGCATCGAAACCTCGGTGCGCAACATCGCGCTCCGCAACGACGACACGTACGTGGTGACCGGGCCGATGTTCAGCGGCCAGCAGTTGCAAACCATTGGACCGAGCCGGGTCTTCGTGCCGACGCAGTTGTTCAAGCTCGTGTACGTACCGTCGAGGCAGATGGCATTTGCGGTCGTGGTCGACAATATCTCGACCTACCGTTACAGCATCAAAACCGTTCACGAACTCGAAGCGATGAGCGGTATCCGCTTTCCGGGCATTCCCGAGTCGTTGAAGGATCTGCGCCCAGGAGGACTCAAAGGTGTTTAACCCGTTTTCGAATGACGACGACGTACTCAACATTCAGGGCGACGCGCTCACCGTCAGCAACGGCACGACGCGCGTCACGTTGAGCGGCACGCTCGCGCTGACAAAAGACCGACGCGGCCTGAAGGCGGCGCTCGCGTTGAAGGAGGCCCTCGACAGCATTGTCGGCGAACTGCAGGCTCAGGCAGACCTGCCTGAGCGGATCAAGGATGAAGCCGACGTAAAACCGGGCGCCATCGACAATCCGTTCAATTGAGTATTCCTAAGACGTATGACGGCAGCTTAGGAACGCTCAATTAACCTTCAATCAAGGCCGCTGCGTTCGGCGCTGTCAATAGGGAAAAACGGGCAACTTCCCCTGTTACGCATCGCGTTACGTGCGCTAGCACACAGAGAAACGCATTTTAGGGACGTATCTTTCGCGTACGACGGTTGAGCCGAACCTCAGCCGGGCATCTCCCGCCAAACAGGCTGCAAGGGTAGTGATGAACCGGAAAGATCTGCAATACCGCCTGGACGCCAGCAGGGCGCGTCATTGCGTCGTGTCGGAGCGTA
>JBEKNG010000818.1:0-3042 GCA_049523075.1 Paraburkholderia sp. | reverse complement strand
CTCCTTCGTATCGTCCAGGGCATCGTAGTCGAACTTGTCAAGATCGGATGGATTGAGAACCTGAATGTACAGATCCCACTTCGGATCGTCACCTTTGCGGATTGCTCCGTAAAGGTCATGGGTCATCATGTTCCAGTCGTTGCCGATCGACGCCGGAATTTCCTGCGGACGCAGATTCTTGAGGCCCTGGTCGCTGCGCCAGTGGAACTTCACGTAGTGCACCTCACCCTTCGCGTTGATCATCTTGAACGCGTGCACGCCCCATCCGTCCATATGTCGATACGAGTCAGGCATACCGCCATCGGCGTACATCTGCGTCAACATGTTCGTCGCCTCCGGTGTGTGCGCAAAGAAGTCGAACGCCAGATTGGAGTCCTGAACGCCAGTTACCGCTCCAGGCTTGTTCGCATGAACGAAGTCGGGAAATTTGATTGCATCACGTATGAAGAAGATCGGCTTATTGATCCCGACGATGTCCCAGTTCCCCTGTGCCGTGTAGAACTTGGTAGCGAAACCACGCGGATCCCGAGCTTGTTCGGGCGAACCCCTGTAACCCATCACGGTTGAGAATCGAACGAAAACCGGTGTTTTCGTGCCGGGACTGAAGACCTTCGCCACGGTCAGATTCGATATATCGGCGGTGGGTACGAACTCGCCGAACGCCCCAGTGCCTCGAGCATGAACGACGCGCTCGGGAATGCGTTCTCGGTCGAAACGCTGGAGCTTCTCGATAAGATGGGAGTCCTGAAGGGTGACGGGACCTTCGGGTCCGGCCGTTTGCGAATTCTCGTTGTCGCCAACGGGCGAACCGTTGTCACGAGTCATGTCTTCTGCATTGGCAAAGTGCAGAGACGCGGCCCCGAGCATAAGGGAAAGGATGGCTTGCTTAAGGATTTTGTGTCGTGCTGGCATTTTCTACTCCTGATAAATGGCGGCTGTACAGACAGTTTTACGTCTGGCTCGACGAATCCTACAAGCAACAATTAAAGCCACTCCAATACCGATTTCCAATCAACTTCATAGGACGGATATGCTCTTCATCGATGGCACATTACCCTGTGTAGTTGGCAGAAATCGAATGATTCTTAGACTGATCCTGCCCACGGCATTCAGCTATGATCGATGCGACAGTGCCGCTTTCTGAGCGCCCAATTCGCACATGCAAGTCTGATGTCACGATTACAGGTCACGACGCGTAAAGTGTGTCCAAACGATTTTTACCATGGCTATTTTTAAAATATGTAGGATGCCTTATCGAAAGGCGTTAATTAGCGAGTCGCTCGGATGAAAAAAGCTATGCGATTTCTTGCTGAACTGGCTGCTGTGCTGGCTACCATCACGTTGCTATCTGCCTGCGAGCATGTGCCAACCTCATTGGCCACTCCCGCGCCTGGCGCGCACGTTGACGTCAAACAATACGGCAAGGAGTGGTTCCAGGCGGCTCGTGAGGGACGTTGGGACATTCTGGATGCGCTCCTGCAAGCCGGCTTCCCAATCGATGCGGTGACACCGCAGGGCTACACTGCCCTTATCCTTGCCGCGTACGACGACCAGGCCGACACGCTACGCCAGCTGTTGGCCGCGGGCGCTAACGCGTGCGTTGGCGACAGAAACGGCAACACCGCGTTGATGGGCGCAATATACAAAGGGGAGATCGATATTGCGCGGACCCTGATGGGGACGCAATGCGACATCGACCAGACGAACAATGCCGGCGAAACAGCTCTGGCCTTCGCGGCGCTGTTTGGCCGCTTTCAGCTGCTTCCAGAGCTAGTTAAGAAGGGAGCTAATCCGAATCATATTGATGCCAGGGGCAATACCGCTATGCAGACCGTAATCGCTCAGGGCAATCGCGCGGCGGTCGAAGAGCTGAAACGAATTGGTGCCACGCAATAGGGCCTTCTTTGAGAAAACCATGACGGCACAACATCCGTGATGTGTAAAAGCTCAATTTAGCCGCCGCTGCTATGCTTTATCCGCCGCTGCTATGCGAACCATGTCCGCGGGCCTGGCTGCGGACACGCTCATTAAGGTGTCAGGCGACAAACGGCCGACGCCTTTCCTGCCGGAAGCAGACGCGTTGCAATGACGAACGCCGCAGCCGACAGCAGCGACACGAGTAGCACCGTCCACTCAACCGGGAGGTAGTCGCCGTCGACCGCCCAGATAGTTGCCGCAGAAATTGGCGAGACAGCCTTGTGATAGATCGTGACGCTCATCCACGTTGTCTCCAGAAGCATTGCCGCGGGCCGGAGCCGGTTCGTCTGCTGAAGCATGCACGATCTTCTGTGCATGCTTCAGCAGACGGCGCCTTGCAGCCGGCCACGCGTCAACCTGACGTTTAGGAACCGGAGTAAATCGGCTTCATGCCGTCATTGGCTCCAGCGCGGACTGCTGCGGGGGCGCCGGAGGCCGACGAAGCGCTGTCCACGTCGCCGTAGCTGTTCGCCCCATCATGTTGTGCCGCCACCCGAGCTTCGGCAGCCTCGATATCTTCCGGGTAAGTGGCATTTTCGCCGTGGGAGGTATAGCCAGCCTTTTCAAGCTCGACCAGTTCGGCGCGCACTTGCGCACGCGTCACCGGCCCGTTCGATTGTTGAGCGAACGATACGGTCGGCGCGGCCAAGGCCGACGCGAGCGCGACGACGGAAACGAGTGATTTGATGTTCATGTTGAAACCTAAGGTATTAGCTGTCGCGTGCGAAACCGCTCAATGCGTTTCGTCAGCGCGGTGGCGCTATCGCTGAGCCGGTGTACAGCGCGCTCAGACTTCGATGCTCAAGTGAAATACTTTTGCAGCCTGCCCGCCGGTCCGGAATCAGCGCGTTAATGGTGGCTGTACATCGCGTTCCAGTCGGCCATCGACACGGTCGGGTGCCGCGCATCCGACGATCCACTTGCCACACCACCGTAACCACTTGTCGCGCCGTTCTGCGCAGCCACCTTGGCTTCGGCTGCCTGGATTCCAACTGGATAGCTAGTTTGGTCACCGTCGCCCACGCGATAGCCGGCGTTCTCGACCTGGACGAGATCGGCGCGCAC
>JBEKNG010000817.1:0-3055 GCA_049523075.1 Paraburkholderia sp. | reverse complement strand
TGGGCTTTCCGACCGGCATCAGCGGCCAGGCGCTGGCCGGCCGCGCGTTTGTGCAAGCGCAGAAGTTCGGCGCGCACGTCGCGATTCCGGTCAAGGTCAAAGCCTTGCATTGCGCGGAGTCGCCGCATCGGCTCGAGCTCAAGTGCGGTGGTAGCGTGAAAGCGCACACCGTCGTGATTGCGAGCGGCGCGGTGTACCGCCGGCCCGCTATCGAAGGGCTCGAGCGTTTTGATGGACGGGGCGTCTACTACTGGGCCTCGCCTGTCGAAGCCAAGCTGTGCAAGCGCGAGGAAATCGTGCTGGTGGGCGGCGGCAATTCCGCTGGCCAGGCGATCGTCTATCTCGCCACGCACGCCGCGAAGGTGCACGTGCTGATCCGCCGCAGCGGCTTCGAAGCGACCATGTCGCGCTATCTGATCGACCGGATCCGCTCGCTGCCGAATGTGTTCGTCCATCCGCATACGGAAATCGGGCAACTCGAAGCGGACGAGACCGGCCTCGCATCGGTCGTATTGAAGCAACCGTTTGCGGACGGCACGGATCGTTTCGACACGCGTCATCTGTTCCTCTTCACCGGCGCCGATCCCAACACCGATTGGCTGCAAACCTGCGGTGTGCAGCTCGATCCGAAGGGCTTCGTGCTAACCGGTGCGAAAGGCCTGAACTCCACCTGCGATCTGGGCACCACGGTTGACGGCGTGTTCGCGATCGGCGATGCGCGCGCCGGCTCGACCAAGCGGGTGGCGGCAGCGGTCGGCGAAGGGGCAGCGGTGGTGTCGCAGATCCATCAGATGCTAGCCTTGGTGGAGGGCGAGGCGGTCGCGCTCGGTGCATGACGCATTCGCGCTAAAGTAGCGGTTGTCCGGCCGGGCGACGCATCATCGGCCCGCCCCACACCGCCACTTCGTCAGCGCGCCAGTGCGCCGCTCCATCCACTCAGCGATCGACCGCGTGAAGACTCTCCCGTTATCCGCCGCCCGCACTCTCCATCTGGCCGCGCAGGGTTTGTTGACCCCACCGCGCCGCAAAGCGACCAAAGCCGACGTACTCGACGCGATTCGCCGCATGGCGCAGTTGCAGATCGACACGATTCACGTCGTCGCACGCAGCCCTTACCTCGTTCTGTTCAGCCGCCTCGGCGCCTACACGCCGCAGTGGCTCGACGAGCATCTCGCCGAAGGCAAGCTGTTCGAGTATTGGTCCCACGAGGCCTGCTTCGTGCCGATCGAGGATTACGGCCTGCTGCGCCACCGTATGCTGGACCCAAGCGGCATGGGCTGGAAATACGCGGCTGAATGGCACAAGAAATACCGCAAGGAGATCGCGCGCCTGCTCGAGCATATCCGCGCGGCCGGACCGGTCCGCTCGGCGGACTTCGCTCGTGAGGCGGGCAAGAGTAACGGCTGGTGGGACTGGAAGCCGGAGAAGCGCCATCTAGAAGTGCTGTTCGCGATCGGTCAATTGATGGTGGCCGAGCGGCGCAACTTCCACCGTGTCTACGATCTGACCGAACGGGTCCTGCCGGGCTGGAACGACACGCGCGATCTGCAACCGGCAGCGGCCGTCGCGCAGGAAGTGCTGCGACGTAGTTGCCGCGCCTTAGGCGTGGCGCGCGCCGATTGGGTCGCCGATTACTACCGGTTGCCGCGCCGGCCGTATGTCGATGCGCTGCACGCACTGGCCGACGAAGGCGAGTTGATCCCGGTTCGCGTCGACGGCTGGAAGCAGGACACCTTCGTGCATCACGAGTTCGCGCCGCTGATCGACGAGGCAGCCAACGGCAAACTGGCCTCGACAGTCACGACCTTACTGTCGCCGTTCGACCCGGTCGTGTGGGACCGCAAGCGCGCTGCCGCGCTGTTCGACTTCGACTATGCGATCGAATGCTATACGCCCGCGGCCAAACGCAAGTACGGCTATTTCGTGCTGCCGATCCTGAGCCGCGGCAAGCTGGTGGGCCGCGCCGATGCCAAGGCGCACCGGACGAGCGGCATCTTCGAACTGAAGGCGGTCCATCTGGAACCGGGGGTGCGAATCAGCGGCCGTCTCGCCGCGGACCTGCAGCGCGCGTTCCAGCGTTGTGCGGACTGGCATAGCACGCCGACCGTGCAGATCACGTCGGCGCCGGAGGCTTTGCTGAAAGCATTAGCCGCGCAAGAAAGCGTGGAAGCCTGAATCTCCAGACCAATTTCAATGTTCGAGCTTGACCCGTAATTCGCGGGCCGTTTCCAGCAAGCCTTCGTATCCGGAACGGGCGTGCTCCGGCAGATCCGGGTCACCCACCAGCGTGCCGAGCGTCTCGATCAGGCTATACAACAGCCCTTTGGCCGCGCCCGATGCAATGCCACCGGAACTCACCAACTGGTCGACGTGGCTGATGGCTGCGTCGAGGTGTTCGAGATCAGGCTTTTCGCCCGCTTGCTGATTTTGCGAAACATCACGCGTCATGATGGAACATTTCTCCATTGTCGATCGGAGTTAGCGCTTCAGCGCTGACTCCGATCCCACGCAAGGTGGTTGCGCTGTAGCGGCGGTGAACGAATCTCTAATGTTGTTATATACCGATCGCGATCGGTCGTCCATTCGTCCGTTCGTCCGTTCGTCCGTTCGACGCATTCGAACCCGCTAAGGTGTAGGCGTCCAACGATACATCAGGATCTTGGCACGCGCATCGTCCTCCACCAGCACGTCGTATTCGCCATTGTCACGCTCTACCGCGCTGATGCCGAGGTACACATCGACCCAGCCACTCGTGTTACCGACACTCGCGCCGGGCGTCATGTAGCCGACTGCCTGACCCGTGCGCGCATCGTACACATCGATCTTCTGCGTAAACAACTCGGCAACGAAGATATAGTTGCCCGCCACCGCTACGCCCACCGTAGTCACCTGCGGATCGCTTTGCAGATTCCACGGCAGTGCAATCGTGTAGGTCAACGACGGATTTCCGCTACTCCAGTTGTCATAGCGCGCGAGCAGCGGTCCGGCTTCTTTCCAGAGCGTTGAGTTCCATGGGTTCGCGGTCGTAAAGCCGGTCACATACATGGTATCGGTC
>JBEKNG010000816.1:0-3061 GCA_049523075.1 Paraburkholderia sp. | reverse complement strand
CGCATACGTCGTATTTCTTGGACAACGCAGGCGCGCGATCGTTAGCGCGACGCTGCAATCATCGGGGCTCGTAGATGCGCGGATTGCTGTGTCGCGCGACGAATGGTTAAATGAATTTTTTGTGAGATAGTGGCCCATCGCGCCCTCGCGTGGGCTCACATTGTGGACAGGGCCTGCGCGGCACTATCGAATACATTTGCACAGGACAACCTGGTTATGGCGTCAATCGATCTGGACTCGCCCACTGTGACCACTGGCGGCGACGCAGCGGCACAGCGCAAGTCGCGCGTGACGGACGGCATCGCGGGACTGAAGTCGTACGGTCTGCTGTATGGCTCGTCACCCGTGATGCTGGATTTATACGATCAAATCGAACGCGTCGCGTCCACCGATGCAACCGCTCTCGTCATCGGCGAATCCGGCACCGGCAAGGAACTGATCGCGCGCACGATTCACGATCACAGTGCGCGCAAGGACGCGCCCTTTATCGCTGTGAACTGCGGCGCGATTCCCGATGAACTGATCGAAGCCGAACTTTTCGGCCACGAAAAGGGCAGCTTTACGGGCGCGGTGCAGGGCCGCGTCGGTTACTTCGAGCACGCCAATGGCGGCACGCTGTTTCTCGACGAAATCACCGAGATGGCGCCGGTGCGCCAGGTGAAGCTGCTGCGCGCGCTGGAGACCGGCACGTTCTTTCGGGTCGGCGGCAACGAGCTGATCCACAGCGACGTGCGCGTGATTGCGGCCACCAACCGCGACCCTGCAGTCGCCGTCAAGGAGAACGGTCTGCGCGAAGATCTGATGTACCGTCTCGCGGTGTTTCCGCTGCGCGCTCCGCCGCTGCGGGAACGCGACGGCGATCGCGAACTGCTCGCCCAGCATTTCCTCGCCGCCTTGAACACCCAGGAGAGCACCAGCAAAAGCTTCAGCAAACGGTCCATCGAGACGCTGCGCACGTGGTCGTGGCCGGGCAATGTGCGCGAACTGAAGAACGCGGTCTACCGGGCCTTCATCCTTGCCGAGAAAGCCGTGGAACTGCCCCACCCGCATCTCGCCTCGCGCGTGAAGAAGGCGGTCACCCAAGGGGACGCGATGAGCGTGTGGATCGGTACGCCGCTTGCTGATGCGCAAAAGCAGATCATCCTCGGCACGCTGAAGTATTGCGGCGGCGACAAGCGCCGCGCAGCAAAGGCTCTCGGCGTGAGCCTGAAGACGCTCTACAACCGGCTTAGCACTTACGGCGCCGACGACGCGCCGGAGGAAGGCGAGCCTTGAGGCCCGCCTAGTCCCCGCCGGCGCGGCGATCTCTTCTGGTTCAATGGCTCAGCGCGGGGCAGCCTGACGGCGCACCGCCTCTGGACCCTGGCATGAAGGCCACCCCGATCGACACCGCGATGTACGGTGAGCCACGCCAGAAAAGGCGGCGCGTCGCATCATCTTTTGCAATTGCTTGCATTTTCCCTATCCCAATTGCAAAACGCATACTGCAAAATGCTGCAGCGTCGCTGACGACGCGTCGTCAGCCCAGCGTGCCGCGACCGGTCGGCGCGAATGGCAGAGGCACGAGCACAGGCAGGGAAATGCAAAAACCAAACAGTCATGCGTGCGGAGCTCAACAGGCCCCGCGCGCGAGCATCACATCGTTCGCAACGTTCGTCACACTGGCCGTTCTGATCTCGGCCAACCTCGGCGGCTGCAGTTCGCTCTACTCGGAAACCGCCACCGCTGGCGCCGGTATCGCGGGCGCGGCGGTCGCCGGCCAAGTCACCCGTAACGCGGCGGTTGCGACCGGTATCGGCCTCGGCGTCGTCGCCGCGGCCGGGGCCGGCGTGCAGTACACGGAACGCGTCGTCCATCGCAATACGCAGGACGGCATCGCCAAAGTGGCAGGCCCGCTCGATGTCGGCGCCATCGCGCCGTGGAGTGTGACCCACACGGTGCCGATCGAAGACGACGAACACGGCCGCGTTACCGTGAGCCGCACCATCAGCGCAGGCGCGCTCGACTGCAAAGAAATCGTCTTTTCGGTCGACGCGGACGCGACCAAGGACAAACCGGCCAGCAGCGCCTTCTATGTCGCTTCGATCTGCCGCGACGGCACGGCGTGGAAATGGGCCTCCGCCGAACCCGCCACCGGACGCTGGGGCGCGCTGCAATGAAGCCGCATCTGACAGAGACAGCGAGTGACACGCGGTCGTGGCCGCTGCGCATCGGGTTTCCGGTGAGCCTCCGGCTCCTGCTGGCTGGCGCGCTGTGCGTCGGCGCCAGTGTCCTGACGAGCGGCTGCTCGTCGGTAGGCGCGGCCAGCGGCGCGGCGGCCGGCGTCGCCTCGGGTCTCGTGACGGCCAACCCGGCGGTCGGCATCGGTGTCGGCATCGCCGTGCAGGCGGTCACGGACGAAGCGGTGAAACGCTACATGCGTAGCATGCACGCCGATCAGCAGAACGAGATCGCCGCGCTCGCGGGCGGCATGCCGGTGGGCGATACCAAGCCGTGGAGCGTCAAGCACAAGCTGCCGATCGAAAACGGTCATGGTGAAGTGCAGGTGACGCGCGCGTTCACGTCGGCGCTCGCCATCTGCAAGGAATTCGTGTTCTCGGTGGCCGATGGCGACAAGCCCGACGCGCACGAAGACTGGTACACCGCAAGCGCCTGCCTGCAGGACAACGGCTGGAGGTGGGCGTCAGCCGAACCGGCGGTGGAACGCTGGGGCAACCTGCAATAAAGCATAAGGGCGGCCGATCCCATCGCGCCGCCCCTTTTAAACGCTGCGTCAATCTCTCGGCTTCAATCCCAGTTTCAAACCTTGGGATCAGGACTCGACGTCCTCGAGACTGAAAATTTCCGTCTGGTCGTTGTACGAGAATATCTCGCCGTAACGGCCCCAGTTGATCACCGCGTCGAGCGTCTCTTCCGCGGCGCTGTCCGAGAGAAAATCTTCCAGTTCCTGTTCGAAGCGCACGCGCGGCGCGCGGTGCCCCGGACGTTCGTTGAGAACCTTCTTGATCCGCGCGGCAAGCGGCACATGGCGCAGCAGATGTTCGGCGAACATCATCTTCCG
>JBEKNG010000815.1:0-3070 GCA_049523075.1 Paraburkholderia sp. | reverse complement strand
CTTGACGATGCCCACACCCACGGCACCCGCCGCGTTGTCGCCACCACCTGCGACCACCGGGATCTCGCGCAGGCCCCATTCACGTGCGAGCTCGGGTTTAAGCACGCCCGTCACACGATTGCCTTCGAAAACGGCCGGCATCTGCTCGCGTGACAGGCCACAGGCCGCCAGCAAGGTCGCGCTATAGTCGCGCTGCGCCACATCGAGCCAAAGCGTGCCGGAAGCATCCGAGGGATCGGTAGCGAAACCGCCCGTGAGGAGATAGCGCAGATAGTCCTTCGGCAACAGCACATGAGCGATGCGCGCAAAGATCTCCGGCTCATGCTTACGCACCCACAGCAGCTTGGGCGCCGTAAATCCCGACATGGCCATGTTGCCCGCGATCTCGCGGAGTTGCGGCACGGCCGCTTCCAGTTCGCGGCATTCGGTATCCGAGCGCCCGTCGTTCCAAAGAATCGCCGGGCGCAATACCTCACCTTGCGCGTCGAGCAGTGTCGCGCCATGCATCTGGCCCGTCAGGCCAAGCGCTTCAATCTGGTTGGCGGCGATGCCTGCAGCACGCGCCTCGTCCAGCAGCTCGGTAAGCGCCGCTGTCGTTGCATTCCACCAGTCGTGTGGCGCCTGCTCGGACCAGCGCGGATGCGGCCGGCTCACCGAGAGCGCATGCGTTGCCATGCCGCGCACGCGGCCGTCCCGGTCGAGTAACACGGCCTTGACGCCCGACGTGCCGAGGTCGATACCGATGAACATGTCTCCATCCTCGTTTTGCGCAAGTGTGCGCTTCGCCCGCCCGTGTGCAATTGCGAAACTGGCGAGTCGTACTAATGTTTTTCGCGTCTCTTCGACGATTAGCGTCGCTTGTCGACGCTTGCCCGGTATTCCCCGGCTGCCGCTCAGCGCAGACCGTAGATCGCCTGGTTCACCACGCTTTCGAGCCGCTCCTGCTGGCCGCTGACGTGCTGCGGATTCAGGCCGCGGTCGAGTGCGTCGGTTGAGAGCGTCGACAGTGAATAGCCCCCGGAGAGAATCTTGCGGCCGAATTCAGTCTCCCAGCCAGCGTAGCGCTGGCGTTTGAACTGTTCGAGGCGGTCGTTTTCGATCAGCACCGCAGCGCGACCGACAGCCAGCGCGAGGTTATCGATAGCGCCGATATGGCCGTAAAACAGGTCCTCTGCATCGACGCTCTGGCGCCGCACCTTCGAGTCGAAGTTCATGCCGCCCGTCGTGAAGCCTCCATGTTTGAGGATTTCATAGAAGGCGAGCGTCAGTTCCTCGACGCTATTCGGAAACTGGTCGGTATCCCAGCCGTTTTGCGGATCGCCGCGATTCGCGTCGACGCTGCCAAAGATGCCGAGCGCAAACGCCGTGGCAATCTCGTGCTGGAACGAGTGTCCCGCCAGCGTCGCGTGATTGGCTTCAATATTGACGCGAATGTCGTTTTGCAAGCCGTATTGCGTGAGAAAGCCGTGTACGGCAGCGACGTCGTAATCGTATTGGTGCTTGGTCGGCTCCTGCGGCTTCGGCTCGATCAACAGTGCGCCCTTGAAGCCGATCTTGTGCTTATGCTCGACCACCATGTTGAGGAAGCGCGCGAACTGCCCGCGTTCGCGTACGAGGTCGGTGTTGAGCAGCGTGTCGTAGCCTTCGCGGCCGCCCCACAGCACATAATTCTCGCCGCCTAGTCGTTGCGTCGCGTCGAGCGCATGGCGCACCTGGGTGGCGGCAAATGCGAACACTTCAGGGTCCGGGCTGGTCGCGGCACCGCCCGCATAGCGCGGATGCGAGAACAGGTTCGCCGTTCCCCACAATAGCTTGACGCCCGTGTCCTGCTGCTTGCGCGCCAGATAATCGCTGATGCGGGCGAAGTTCTCGCTGTAAGATTTCAGGCTGTCGCCCTCGGGGGCAACATCGGTATCGTGAAACGTATAGTAAGGTGTACCTAGCTTCGAGAAAAACTCGAACGCGGCGTCGGCCTTCTGGTGCGCCCGTTCCATGGCGTCACCCGGTTGCTGCCACGGGCGGCGAAAGGTCCCCTGTCCGAAGATGTCGACGCCCGGCCAAACGAAGGTATGCCAGTAGCACACGGCAATACGCAGGTGCTCCTCGAGCGTCTTGCCGAGCACGCGCTTCGTGCGGTCGTAATGGTGGAAGGCCAACGGATTATCCGATTGCGGACCTTCATAGCCAATCTTGGGAATGTGTTCGAAGTAGGACATCAGCGTCTCCTTTTTATGTTGCAGTGCAACCCGTGCAGCGTCATGCAGTATGGCCGTGCCGGGTTCGACAAGGTGACGCCATGCTGCCAGCGTGGGCCCTGTACCTGCAATTGCGAAATTGCACAGCCCAACTAATGTTTCTCACCGCTTGCGCGGTTCTTACGGGCACGCGGCGCAATCCGGGCCTAAAATAACCAGACACTTAAAACCGGCGCGACGTTGCGCCCTATCGGAGACAATGGCCCGCCGGCTCGCAAGGCTCCGTGCCATCCACCGTCATGACCCGACCCCAGACGCCGCAGACGCCGCATCGGATCGCGCTGCTGTTCAACGCGAACAAGGTGTATGACCGCGAGATCATCACCGGCATCGGCAATTACCTGCTCTCGACCCGCGTCGCGTGGGACCTGTTTCTCGAAGAGGATTTTCGCTGCCGGCTGGCGGGGATCGAACGCTTCGATGGCGACGGCATCATCGCGGACTTCGACGACCCCGCGGTAAGCGAAGCGTTGCGTGGATGCCGGCTGCCGGTGGTGGCGGTTGGCTCCTCGTATGAGGACGAAACGCACTACCCACCCGATCTGCCCTATATCGCAACGGATAACGCCAAGCTGGTTTCGCTTGCGTACACCCACCTGATCGGTGCGGGTTTACCGCACTTCGCACTGTACAGCCTGCCGCAGGCGCACGAGAACCGCTGGGCCCAGCAGCGCGAACTGGCCTTCGCCGGCCTGCGTGCCGCCGAGGGCCGCAGCGGCGAGGAAATCGACACCGAGATCTACCGCGGCCTTTCGACCAGCGCACCCGCATGGAACCAGGCCACCGAACAGCTCACTGCCTGGCTCGAAAAGCTG
>JBEKNG010000814.1:0-3077 GCA_049523075.1 Paraburkholderia sp. | reverse complement strand
CCCGCTAAAGATTGCCGCATCGTCCGCTTACGCGAATACCGACCTGACCGAAGTCATGGCGGCCTATCACGCGCAAGAACCGGGCACGAACTTCGAATTGACGGTGTTCGAGAACATGCGGGACATTGCGATGACCGCGTTCGACGTTTGCTTCACCGCCGAGCGCCGCTTACGTGATTCCTCTCTCGTGTCCCGACCGCTCGCCCAAACACACGATGTTATCGTCGCTGCCCCGGCCTATCTGAAGCGCCATACAACGCTGCGCGCGCCTGAGGACCTTATATACCACGACGCCCTGCTGACCTCGGATGCCCCCAGCCGCTATTGGGAATTCCGTGACGCAGACCGCACCCACCGCGTGGTCGTAAAGCCGATGATGAACGCGCAGAGCCCTTTCATCATCAAACGCGCCGTGCTAGCGGGGATGGGTATTGGGCGTCTATCGAGATCCATTGTTCAGGACGAGCTGGCCGCCGGCACACTCAAACCACTGCTGAGCGAATTTACGCTGGATGGCGACGAGCGCACCGTATGGATCCTGTACTCGGGGCAGCCTCATATGGCAATCGCGGTACGACGCTTCGTGGACTTCGTCGTTGCCCGGTATCACCAGAGCGACCCGCAAAGCAACGCAACTCCGCGACTGTCCGTCGGACGGGTGCAACACCTTTTAGACAATTCTGAATTACTCCCGGACAGCATTTGCAGCCTCTAGCGTGCGTTCGCCTCTTGCCGCATTCTCACCCGCGCCGGTCCACGCCGACGCGGTGAGTGTCAGCCACGTATATAGAGTCCAACGAAGCGGCGCATGGACCGCACAGCTAACAGACACAAAAATTCTTTGAGCTAAACCGCTCAATTGGCATACGCAGCTATGGGCATTGAATCGGCGCAACGATCGCGCTGTTGCACATGGCGGTGCCGGTATCGTCGTGGAAGCCGTCTAGCTGCTGCGTGTGAAGGTTGCGAGGATGCCGATGCGATCGTGACGAGTCGTAAGCTCTCGAGTCAGCATGTCGTAAGAGAACTTCAGGAAAGCCTGACCTTCGTCGAGAGAGGCAGCCTGCTCTGGGTGGCCCAGAGCAGGAGGAGTCCGGGATTCGTCGATGCCGGTACGTGACCTTTGGCCTCCACGAGCCGATAGAAACAAGCAGCTTTCGCCGGATTCGCCGGTTGATCCCTCTTTTCCACAGCGTGATCGCGAGCGGGGATGTCCTGCGCGATGCCGGGTGCTTAGGCGGCTCCTAGGCGTGATTCGGCAATCCGCTTCAGATCCTCCGGAGTCGACGCAGATTCAGTCAACTGCTCAAGCAAGTCCGTGGCTCTCTTTTCGTCTTTCGGCCCCCCATCGCCAAGCGTCAAACTCGTCGCCAGGTTAAGTATCGACCGGGGCAGCCCTCGCGAGGCCAAAGCCTCAAGGAGATGACGAGCCACTTCAGGTTCCCGGTTTCGGTTGCCGCTTAGCAACTCATCAGCAATCGATTCTACAAACCTCAGCGAGCTTTCGTTTTCCGTTCTCTGTATGCCGGTCATGAGCGCTTCTTCGAAGTGGCCAACGGGATGGTGCACGGCGTGAGCCAAGGTGCTTAGCGCCTCGTGAAAACTCATTTCTTCCTTTGAGCCGGCAAACGGCGTCTCTGTCGGCCCGTCGCCCTCTTCTTGCGCATACGCGGCCGATGGTTGCCACCATCGAACAAAGTCGTCTGCGGATTCACCGTGAAGATCAACGGCCGATGCGACCAATTGCGACGCCTGATATAGGCGTCTCGCGGTTAACGTCGCGCTGTCACACGCCTCGTCGAGCGCGGAAGCTACTTTGCTGCCCAGCTCGCTGTGGAGGTCGGTCCAGTCTCCATAGCCGAAGACTTCGGAGGTCACCTGTCGCGCCTGGGATTCCTTCAGCGAAAGGCGGTATTTGAGCCGATTGGCGGCCCGCGTCGGGATAGACGCGTTCTGAAAGTAGATACGCATGGCTTCGGTCCGAGTTTCCGTGCCGAGGAGCCTCCACAGTGGGCACGGAATTAAAATGAACTGTGAGGCGGCGCGGGGGGCGTGAAGCCCCGCCTGAAAAATACCGTCGGTGTCTGATGTAGTCAATCCTATCTAGGAGATGGTGTGTTGCGCGATAAGGCTTGGTCTAAGTGGCGAGCGGTCTTCAAGATAGGGTTTGGCCCCGTGGGGGTCTGTGATTGTCCAAGAGAGGTGGCATCGTTCGTTCAGACAGTCTTCACACGATTTAAGGTGGAAGCTGCTGGACGTTACGCTGCCGTTTTGATCGCAGGCAACATCGCGAAGTAGGCCTCATCCGGCGTGCGGTCTGCCAGGCTCGAATGAGGTCGACGCTCGTTGGGCGGATTCAACCGGTCGTTGCGACACCTTTGATCGAGGGGGTGTTTATGGGACGACCAGCGGGGTGGATGTATAAGTTGACAGGGCGAGCGGCGATGCGCTCGCCAGGTGCGCCCAAGCCCAGCACACCGGGTGTTTTGCTGCCGGTCCCGATTGCGTCGTCAACCGGCGCGCGTCGTGTCAGAAATCGGCGGCCAGATCGACGTTCCTCCTCTCCTTCAGGAAAAGCAGAGCGACCACGAATGACCCAATGATCCAGGCCATCGGATACCATAATCCGAAATAGATGTCGCCCTTCTGCGCAGACAACGCAAACGAGAATGTGGGCAGAAGTCCGCCAATCCAGCCACTGGCGAAGTGATATGGAAAGGACATCGATGTATGGCGGATTTGCGTAGGAAACAGTTCGACCAATGCAGGCGCGGTCGGCACCAGCGTGAGTGCCATGTAAGCCAGCAACACTACCAGCAGAACGAATACCATCGGCTTATTGAACGACGCCGGATCGGCCTTCCGTGGATAGCGAGCCGCGTCGAGCGCGCTCCCGAGCGAGGTATTGAATGCGACCGCCCTGGCGCCCGCATGCGCCTTGTCCAGATCCTTCGCGTCGTAAGGGAATCTCTGCAAAAGTCCTGGCATTGACGTGAGCGTGGACTATCCTGGGAGCAGGGGAATTCAAGGGGTTACGTGATGACGCAAATGGATCTGGGCTTGAATCTGTCAACGAA
>JBEKNG010000813.1:0-3085 GCA_049523075.1 Paraburkholderia sp. | reverse complement strand
GTTTGGTGCCGACGCATGTTGGCGAACGTGCAGTTGAACGGGAAACAGGATGCGTAATATGGGGCACCGCATGACCCAAACCGCCTCACTCAGCATTGGTATCGGCTGCAGGCAGCACACTTCTGCGGAGCAAATCTCGGCCGCCATCCGTAAGGCCCTGGACGCCTATCCGTTCGAAGCGATTCGCTGCATCGCGACCATCGAATCCAAGGCGCAGGAACCCGGCCTGCACGAATTTTGCGCGCGTCATGCATTGCCGTTGCGGACCTTCAGCCGTGCCGAAATAGCAGCCGTGCCCGCCATCCCGACACCTTCCGCCGCCGCCCGCACGCATCTCGGCGTAGACGGCGTCTGCGAGCCGTGCGCCTTGCTCGCTGCTCCCGGCGGCTGTCTGATCGTGCCCAAGACGGTGCTCGACGGCGTCACTGTTGCCATCGCATCGAACGCGTCCGGCCCGACATCCCAAAGCTTAGAATTCAACGACCAACAGGACCTTCCATGAAAACCGATCCCGAATCGCATCTGCGCATGACCCAGCGGCGTCGCGAAGGCCACGAGAAAAAGCAGGCCGAAGCGACCATCGAAAAGGGCCTGCTGATCGTCAACACCGGCACCGGCAAGGGCAAAACCACGGCCGCGTTCGGCATGGCCGTGCGTGTCCTCGGCCACGGCATGCGCCTCGGCGTCGTGCAGTTCATCAAGGGAGCATTGCACACGTCGGAGCGCGATTTTCTGGGCAAAATCGCCAATTGCGATTTCGTCACCATGGGCGACGGCTATACGTGGAATACCCAAAACCGCGATGCCGACATTGCGACCGCCCGTAAAGGCTGGGACGAAGCACGCCGGATGATCGAAAGCGGCGAGTATCAGATGGTGATTCTCGATGAATTGAACACCGTGCTGAAGTACGAATACCTGCCGCTCGAAGAAGTGCTTTCGGTCGTGAACGCGCGTCCTGAGATGCTGCATGTGGTGATTACCGGTCGCCACGCACCGGATGCGTTGATCGAAGCGGCCGATCTGGTCACGGAAATGCGCATCGTCAAACACCCCTATCGCGAGCAGCACGTCAAAGCGCAGCGCGGCGTGGAATTCTGAGCCATGCCGTCCTGTCCCGCCCTGTTTATCAGCGCGCCGGCTTCCGGTCAGGGCAAGACCACGATTACGGCCGGCCTCGCCCGCTACCATCGTCGGCAAGGGCGGCGCGTGCGTGTCTTCAAGACCGGCCCGGATTTTCTGGACCCCATGATCCTCGCACGGGCAAGCGGCGCACCGGTGCTCTCGCTCGACCTCTGGATGGTCGGCGCAGAGGCGTGCCGCGAACTGCTTGCCCAAGCGGCTGCCGAGGCCGATCTGATCCTGATTGAGGGCGTGATGGGGCTTTATGACGGCACACCGAGCAGCGCCGATCTCGCCAGCGCATTCGGCGTGCCGGTGGTGACGGTGATTTCCGCCAAGGCGATGGCGCAGACCTTCGGCGCGGTCGCCTTCGGCCTTGCGCGGTTCCGGCCGGAGGTGCCGTTTCACGGCGTGTTCGCCAACCGCGTCGGCTCGGCGCGTCACGCGCAAATGCTGCAGGAGGCGCTGCCGTCCGGGCTGCGTTGGACCGGGCATATTGCCAGCGCCGACGAGATCGAACTGCCCGAGCGGCATCTCGGCCTGCACCAGGCGGGCGAAGTCGACGATCTGGACACAAGGCTCGAGCGGGCCGCCGATGCGCTCGCACAAACGCCGTTGGCGGAGCTGCCGCCCGCGGTGGAATTTGCCGCCGCGGTGTGTCATGAGCTGCCGCGCCTGCTAGACGGCAAACACATTGCGATTGCCCGCGATTCGGCGTTCTCGTTCATCTATCCGGCCAACGTCACGTTGCTCGAAGCATTGGGTGCGCAGGTCAGCTACTTCTCGCCGCTTGCGGACCAGCCCGTGCCGGAAGCAGCGGACGCCGTCTATCTGCCTGGGGGCTATCCCGAACTGCATGCAGAAGCACTCTCGCGTAACGTATCGACTGCGGAGGCGATCCGCGCGCACGTGGCCGCTGGAAAACCTACCGTCGCCGAATGTGGCGGTATGCTCTACCTGCTCGAGCAGCTCACCGACACCCAGGGCGCGACTACGTCGATGCTCGGTCTGCTGCCGGGCCATGCGACGATGCAGACGCGCCTCGCCGCGCTGGGTATGCAACAGATCAACAGCATCCATGGGACCATGACCGGTCATACGTTTCATTACTCGAAGTTGACGACGCCGCTTACGCCGGACCGGACGGCCACCCGCCCGCAAGCCGATACGCCCGGCGAGGCCGTATTCCGTGCCGGCCCTATCGTCGCAACCTATATGCACGCCTACTGGCCTTCCAACCCGGCCTTTGCGGCCGCCTTGTTCCATGGCGAAGTGTTTTAACGATTCCGACCGCGAAGCCGTCTACCGCGCCATCTATGAACGGCGTGACATGCGGCACTTCGCGCACGACCCCGTCGACCCGGCTGTGCTGCAACGTCTGCTCGCTGCGGCGCACCATGCGCCGAGCGTCGGCTTCATGCAACCGTGGCGCATTGCGCGCATCACCGATCCGGCGCTGCGTGCTGCGTTGCACGAGACCGTGGACCGCGAGCGGCTTGCGACCGCCGACGCGCTCGGCAAACGGCGCGACGAATTCATGAAGCTCAAGGTCGAAGGGATGCTCGAGTGTGGCGAACTGCTGGTAATGGCCTTGATGGACGGCCGCGAGAAGCACATCTTCGGGCGCCGCACGTTGCCGGAGATGGATCTCGCCTCGGTGGCCTGCGCGATCCAGAACATGTGGCTGGCGGCGCGCGCTGAAGGCCTCGGCATGGGCTGGGTGTCGCTGTTCGACGTCGACGCTGTGCGCGCCCTGCTGGGTATGCCTGACGGTGCGCGTCCGGTGGCGATCCTGTGCCTCGGTCACGTCGACCAGTTCTATACCGAACCCATGCTCGAAACCGAGCGCTGGGCGAGCCGCGTGCCGCTTGCTGACTGCGTGTTCGAAAACCGCTGGCCTGAGGAAGGCTCGGCCGAATAGTCCGGTGCGGCGGTGTGCGGTTTGCGGTGTGCGCCAAAAATC